>JBDSTQ010000227.1:0-17006 GCA_039928195.1 Sphingomicrobium sp. | reverse complement strand
TTGCACGACGAGGCGGGCGTCGTGGTTGGGCGGCAGGTTCGCTTGCTCGCCATAGCCGGTGGCGAACAGGAACGGGATGCCGAGTTCGAGCAGGCGGTCGGCGACCGGATAGGAATTGCGGTCACCCAGATTGATGTCGAGCATGGCCAGCGTCGGTCGGTTGGTCTCGATGCTGTCGAGCGCGCCCTGGACGGTGGCGACGGTGGTCACGCCCTCGGCACCAAGTCGTCCCAAAATATCTTCGGCATCGAGCGCGATGATCAAGCTGTCCTCGACCAGCAAAAGATTGTGCCCCGCGAGCAGCGTCGAGGGCACGGCCTGAGTGCTGCCGGGTACCGGGCGGGGAAGATGGAGCGGTTTGACCGCAGGGATCGTGTCCGGATCCGAAAGGTGCCGGGCCGGAACGCAAAAGGTCGCGCGGACCCCCGCCGGCTCATAAGCGACCCGGGCCGAGCCGCCGAGGTCGTACGGCACCGAGCGGTCGATGATGGTCGTTCCAAACCCCTGGCGCGTCGGCGGCTTGACGGTCGGCCCGTCAGCCTCGCGCCAGTCGAGAATCAAATCTCCCGACGAATTGCGATGCCAGTCGAGGAACACCTGCCCGCCAGGTACCGACAGGCTGCCGTATTTATTCGAATTGGTGACCAGTTCGTGGATCACCAGCGCCATCGATGAATAGGCCTGGGGATTGAGAAAGATCGGCTCGCCAGTGATGATGATGCGCTCGCTCTGACCAACAAACGCCGCGGCCTCGGCATCGATCATCGCCTGCAACGGGGCCGGCCCCCAATGATCGTCGGTGATCTGATTATGCGCGCGGGCAAGGGCATGGATGCGCCCGTCGACCACTTTGACGAAGGCGGAAAGATCGCCGCCACTCGGCTGCGACTGGCGGATCAGTCCGCGGATGAGGCCGAGGATGTTGCGCACCCGGTGGTTGAGCTCGGCGATCAAAAGTTCCTGGCGCGCGCTCGCCTGCTGCCGTTCGGCGGACGCCTCGTCGGCGAGGCGCAGAACGACCTCGATCAAGGTCGCGCGCAATGTCTCGGCAATGCGGATTTCCGACGGAGAGAATGCCTTCGACCTACCTTCGACCAACTCCTTCCACTCGGCGAAACTTTCGCGCGGGGTCAGCCGCGGGCCATTGGGACCAAATTCGACCGGCTTGTGCGGATCGCCGCCCCAGCGCACCGAATGGATCAGCTCCTTGCGGAACAACACGACATAGTCGCGCGGCGCGCGCGAGATGGGAATCGCGAGCAGACCCGCCGCGTCCGACGAGAAGTGGTCGGCAGCGTCGATCAGCGAACCGATATGGTCGGTCGCGAACACCTTCCCCGCCGCGGTCCCGTTGAGACCGCGAACGATCCGCCGAAAGTCCTCGAGCGGCGGCGTCATTCCCGACGAAGTGTGGTTGCCGCCAATCCACACCGCGACTCCGTCGGCCGGAATGACGTCGGTCAGAATGTCGGCGAGCCAGTCGGGATCTTTGAGCAGCGTTTCATCCGAGGCAACCGCACCGAGCAACTGATCCGAAATGTCGCGCGCGCGGCGTTCATATTCGACCGTCGCCTGGCGTTCGCGGCTTTCCAGCCGCATCGCAAACATCTGCGCGAACAGTTCGCTCACCGAGCGCCGCTCGAAGGTCGGGCAGCGCGGCGCATAATGGTGGCACGCGAACAGCCCCCACAATTTGCCGTCGACGATGATCGAGATCGACAGCGACGCCTGAACCCCCATGTTCTTGAGATATTCGATGTGGATCGGTGAGACTGCGCGCAGCGTCGAAAGCGACAGGTCGAGCGGCGCTCCGCTCTGATCGCGATGAGGGACGATTGCCACGGGCTCGGCGCTGACGTCGGCGATGACGCGGAGCAGATTGCGCCGGTACAGCTCGCGCGCCTGCACCGGAATGTCCGAAGCGGGATAGTGCAGACCCATGAATTTGCCGATGCCCGAGCGCACCGCCTCGGCGACGACCTCGCCCGATCCGTCGGCTGCAAAGCGATAGACCATGACCCGGTCGAAACCGATCAGGGCGCGGACCTGGCGCGCGCCCTCGCGGTAGAAAGCGGCGAAGTCGCTCGCCTGATCGAGGCGGGTGATCATCGAGCGCACCATGCCCGATGCGTCGCCATGTTCGCCCGAGGAAGGCTCGGCCTCGATGACCACTTCATTGCCCGAAAAATGCAGCGCGATGTCGAACCCGCTGCCACCCTCGACCAATGGAATATCGAACAGGCGTTCGATCGCATCGGGACCGCGCAGGATGGCGGCGCGGTTGCGCAGTTCGTGCACCGCGTCGGGCACAAACAGGTCAGCGAGCGGCCGACCGAACAGCTCGCTCGGCGCGAACCCGAGATAGTGCGCGACGTTGATCGAGGCGCGCGTCACCATCCAGTCGGTGGTCAAGGCCATCAGGAAACCGATCGGCTGAATGCTGCCAAGGATATGGATCGGTTCGCGATCGCAATTGGTCAGATCTACCGGGGCGTCTTTCCCGCTCATGAGGCGCGCGTCCCTGCGGCCGTGCGCGCCGCGTGTTCGAACAGGTCGAACACCGCCGCAGCCGACCGCGCCGCAGCGCGTAAATCCGCGACATCCCGCAATCGTTCGTCGATCAGTTTCGTAAGGTCGCGCCAGCCGCTCGCATTGGTCGAGGCGAGGAAGCGGAAGGGGAGACCGGGAGCAACCGAGCGCGCCAGCATCGTTCCGCCCAGGCGCGACCCTTCAAGCACGTAGAGCGCGCCAAGAAGCTCGGGCACGGTCGAGAACGCGGGGCTAAGGGCGAACGGGGGAAGCGCGAGCGACAAATCGTCGAGATCGCGGCGCAAGGCGTCGCTCCGCACGGTCGCGGACCAGCCGCTGACCAGCCGGGCAATGCCGCCGGCAGCGAGCGCGGCCTCGACCGGCACAAAGGCCACCGCGAGGGATCGTAGAAAGCAGCCGTAATCCTCGCGGCGACGCAGATCGAATGCGGAGTAGATGCGGTCAAGCCGTTCGTGGGCCTCGGCGGTTGCCGCCTTCAGGCGGAAGCGGGCGCTTGATTGGCGCGGTGCTGGCCGAGCGAGCACACCTTCGACGGTTGGTGCGACATCGCCGCGAACTGGCTGGAAATCCATCCGCCGCCTTGTAACCAAGCGCGGAGCGGATGATAGGGCGAACCAGCGCCATTGGGGCAGCCGACGCGCTAGGTCGCGCGAGTGAGCAGGTTAAGCGGTCAGCGCGCTACTGGTGCATGCGGCGGCGGTCGAACCGACAGCGCGCGACGCAAAATCCTCGGCGAGTTTGGCGTGCCACGCCTTGGCCTGATCGGTAATCGCGCGGCGGGCTGCCATCCGCTCCTCGATTGCGCGGCGCGTATAATAGCGTTCGTTCGACTCCACCGGCCCCTCCCGTCCAGAGACTGACCATCGCTCCCATTTAGCTAATGGATGGTTAATATCCACAGCGCGGCGCACGAATTGGGGACAGATTCACATCCGTTATGACGACGGTCCCGCGATGGAACAGTCGGTCCCCTCTGCCTTGCCCGCGCGGCTGGTCGATGAAACCTAACGACTCGACGCTCGTTAGACAGGCAAAACGATTTCAAGGATTACGCCATGATCAGCACTCACGACTTCCGCCGCACCGCTTTCGACCCGGCCACGCGCGGTTACCATGCGATGTATCACGCCGGTGAGGTCAACCATTGCCCCGGTTGCGGGCGAACCCACTGGATCGTCGGCCGGCTGTCGGCCGAATGTGCGTTCTGCACCACCGCGCTGCCGCTCAAGGAAGCGACCAATGCCGGTTCCTCGGCGACACCAGTGTTCTGGCGCTCGCGTCCTGATTTCGCGCAGCTCAACGCGGCGTAAACCCAGGCGCATAATTCGCATTCACTATTGGGCCGCATGGGGATATTATGCGGCCCATCATGCGCATGATCCTGCTTGCCGCCAGCCTGGTGCTGAGCGCGACGCCCGCCGCCCCCGCGCTTGCCGGCGCGTCTCCCTTCACTTTGGTCAACGGCACCAGCAATGGCCTGTCGGAGGTCAGCATCCGCCGCGCCGGAACCGCCGATTGGAAGCCGCTCGGCGCGCCGGGCAAGGTGTCGTTCACCGATCCCGACTGCGCGTTCGACATTCGCGCGACGGTCGCGGGATCGGGCCCGGTGACGTGGACCGGGATCAATTTGTGTGACGTGAAATCGGTTACCTTGAAGCGCGACGAGAAAGCCGGAGCCTGGGTCGACTACGACGAATAGCCGCGTCACGCGGGCCGCGGCGTGCGCCCGGATAGGTCCCGATCGCCACCGCCGGCTGCGGCGGCCGCACCGAATCGAGCAGCTTGGCACCGGCGACGAAGACCACGCCGGTACATGCCAGAGCGAGGCTCCACCCGCCCGTGCCAGGGTACGCAGCGAGATAATGGCTGCCGCGTTCGACCGCGCCGAGCGCAATCGCATAAATCACCAGCCACGCCTCGAAGCGCGTCTTGATGGTGAACAACCGGCCGATCTTGGGAAGCAAAGCCATAAGTTAACTCGTCAACGTGCGACTCGCCGAGTTGAGCCGGAAATTCGCCAACGAACAAGGTTAAAAAGTCGGTAATGTTTGCCGATTCGAGTCCCACTACGGGACGAATCAGCCGAGGCACTGCAGATCGAACCCGGCCAGCAAAGCGGCGCGGGCGCGCTCGACATCGGCGATCAGCGCGGGCGCCTGCAACTCGCGATGATCGATTTCTTGCGGCCAGTGACGCTCAACGATGGCGGCGATCCGGTCGAGCCTGGCCTCGTCGACGAGGAAGCGCGGGTCGACATTAGCGGGGTCGGCGACGACGCGCAGGCGCAGGCACGCGGGCCCGCCGCCGTTGGCCATCGACTGGCGCACATCGACCACCTCGACGCGGCGGATTGGGCCGTTGCCGGCAACGTGCCGTTCAAGCCAACTCCACACCGACGGCGTCTCGCGCGCTTCGCCGGGAACGATCAGGATCATCTCGTCGCCCGGCAGCGTCACCAGCTGGGCGTTGAACAGATAGGAGCGAATGGCGTCGGCAAGCGGCACATCCGCGGCGGTGACTTCGACATATTCGAATCCGGGAACAAGGCGTTCGCACGCCGCCAGAAGCGCCACTTTGTCGGCGAACGCCTGCTCATGTGCGAACAGCACGCGTTCGTTGGCGACCGCGACGACATCATTGTGGAACGCGCCGGCGGCGATCGCCGCTTCCGATTGCTCGGCGAAATGCACGCGCGCCGGGTCAAGACAGTGAAGCCGCGCGATCGCCTTTGATGCTTCGATATGCTGGCGCGCGGGAAATGCCCCGCCGGTCACACCATAAACGAAGATTTCGAATCCCGGCTCGCCGTGCGCCCGACACAGTCGCATGTGGTTGGCCGCGCCTTCATCGCCGAATGCGGTGGGCACTGGCGGGTGAACCGCGAAGCGCGCGTGGTCGCCGAACGCCAGCTGCAATTGGGCAAGCGTCGCCGGCCATTCGTGGCTGCGGTGCGGCATGGTTCTCAGATTGGCGACGGTGAGGTGGCAGGTGCCGTCGGCGGTGTCGGGCGCGGGCGAGACCGTCGCGGCATTGGCCGCCCACATCGCCGAGGCCGACATGGCGTTGGCGGCGATCATCGGCTCGGCGTCCTCGGGTGTCGTGCCAAGCTCGGCGAGCCACGCGCGGTCGGGGCGCGGCTGGGGCACGAACATTCCCTGGACCAGCCCGAGCGCGAGATTGGCGCGCATCTTGGCAACGCCCTCGAGCGCCGCGCGGCGCGGCTGCGACACCTGCCCGGAACTGCGCGTCGAGGCGAGGTTGCCGAGACTTAGCCCGGCATAATTATGACTTGGCCCGACCAGCCCGTCGAAATTGATTTCGACCAGCGCCATCAGCGCGGCGCGGTCAGCACGGTATCGCCGACCGTTACGCCGAGCAGTTCGGCGGCTTCGGGATCGATCGCAATGTTCTTGTCGCCAAGCGCGGACACTGTCGCGAAGCAAGCGGCGAATTCCTTGAGATGCCGAGTCGCGACGAGCATCTGTTTTGTACCGCCCGGTGCGATTGCAGCGACCATCGCTTCTTGCGCTTCCTTGATCGTGCGAATGTCGTCGGTGTCGGCGGTGACTGTCGGCCCGCCATCGAAAATGTCGACGTAGCGATCGAAGAAAAAGCCCTCCTGCTCGAGCATTTTGAGCGCGCCGCGGCCGCTCGGATGCGGGTGACCAATGACCGCTTTCGCCGCTTCGTCGAGCAACGCGATGTAAATCGGCGTCTTGGGCATCAGATCGGCGATGAATTTGGTCCCGTGGACGGCATTGAACTGGTCGGCTTCGGGAAAGGTCATGTCGAAAAAACGCCCCGCCAGCGCATCCCAGAAAGGCGAGTTGCCGGCATCGTCCATGACTCCGCGGAGCTCGGCCAACGTAACGTCGCCAAAGCGCGCGCGATGCTGCTTGATGAACAGGTAGCGGCTGCGTGCAAGCAACGAGCCCCAGCCCCCGGCGCGCGCCTCGGGATGCAGGAACAGCCCGCCGACCTCGCTCGATCCCTCGAGGTTGGTGGTCAAAGTCAGCGTCTGATTGCGGAAGGTTTTGCCGAGTTCGGGGCTGGTCTGGGTAAGCGTCGACAAATGGTAGGAGTAGAATGGTTGGACGACGCCGACTTGGCCGAACACCTGGCACGTGCCGCGGATCGCCTTCGTCTTCGGATCTTCCATGACAAACACGTAAAGCTCGCCGCTCTGCACCTCTTCAGTGCGCGCGAATGACGCATCCGAGCGCGCGATCTTGGCCTCCAGCGTCGCCTCGTCGGGGGGCAGATTGGTGAAGCCGCCGCCAGTCAGTTTGGCCATGTCGAAAATCGCCGCGACATCGTCGGCGCGCGCCGGGCGGATGCGAAAATTCATCGCGCGCCGCCGGCGAGGCGCAGGATGGTCAGCGCCGACAGCGCCGCGCGCTCGGCCAAGCTGGCGACGATCAGAAATTCCTCCATCGAATGAATCTTGCCGCCGCGCACGCCCATCGTGTCGACCACGGGGACGCCGCACGCGGCGATATTATTGCCATCGCAGACCCCGCCCGAAGGCTGCCAGCCGATCGTCTGGCCAAGGTCGGCACCGGCCTGTTTGACCAGCCCGAACAGCGCCTCGGCGTCGGGCGACAGCGGCTTGGGCGGGCGACCGAAGCCGCCGTGGACGTGAAATTCGACTTCATGTTCGGCAGCGACCGCAGCGATCAGCTCGGCGATGAGCGCTTTGGCGCGCTGCTCATCGTCGGGTGTCGCGGGGCGCAAATTGACGCGCAGCACAGCGAGGTCGGGTACGACGTTGCTTGGGCTTCCCCCCTCGATCCGCGAAGGGTTGATGCTCAGCCGCGGGCCTTTGGCGTGGCCGAGACGAAGCGCGAGGTCGGCGGCAGCGAGCACGGCGTTGCGCCCGTCCTCGGGGTTGCGCCCGGCGTGCGCCGAGCGGCCGCGCACGACGATCGCGAAATTGCCGCTCCCCGGCCGCGCGCCGGCGAGTGTTCCGTCGGGCAGCGCGGCGGGCTCATAGGTCAGCGCCGCGCGCTTGCCGCGCGCGCAGGCCGCGAGCAGCGGCGCCGACGACAGCGACCCGACTTCCTCGTCGCTGTTGATGACGATGTCATAGCCGAACGCGGGTGCGGCGCTCGCCTCGACCGCTTTCAATGCAGCGAGCATCACCGCGATCCCGCCCTTCATGTCAGCGACCCCGGGACCGTTGATCACGGCATCGTCGAGCCAGCGGGTTTCCTGGAATGCGTGATCGGCGGCGAACACCGTGTCCATGTGTCCGGTGAACAGCAATTGCAGCGGGGCCTGCGGGCGGACGGACACGCGCAAATGCCGGCCATGCGCGATGCTGTCGGTACGACCGCTTTTGTCGACCGCTTCGACTTCGCCGGGTTGCTCGAATTGGACGTCGCCGGGAAGGCCGGCGAACGCGTCGGCGAGGAGCGCCGCCATGCGCTCGAGTCCGGCGAGATTGCGCGAGCCGGTATTCACCGCTGCCCAGCCAAGCAGCTGATCGAGCATCGGCTCGGTGCCCGCGCGTTCGACCGCGGCTTGCTCGCTGCTTGTCAGTGTCCCCATCGCTGCGGCTCCTAGCGAGCCTGCCCCCGGAACGCCACTCCGCGTGCGCGCGACGGCTAGCTGGCCGCGACCTCCGCCGTCCGCTCCATCGCTTCGGCGAGACGCGCGAGGCCGCGCTTGACGCGCTCGCCAGCCAGCGCCTCCTCGCCGCGGCGCAAATGAAGCGTCAGTGCGCGATCATCAAGCGTCAGGCGCGTGCGTTCGAGAACGGCACCAACTCCGCCCGACAGGCGCTGCCCGAAGCGAATCGCGACACCCCATTGCTGCGCGCGTTTGAGCGAAGCCGGGTCGCTCAACGAAGCGAGCCGCGGATCGGGTAGCTTGTTATGGCCAAAACTCGACGCCAGCGCCTGCGCCACTGCGACTCGACCGGGGGTGTCGATCCCGACCCAATTGCCGTGCAGCGCAAGTTCAATCGCGCGTTCGGCGCGGAACGCGGGGTTGGCGACCAGCGCGGCATCGGCGAGCAGGCACGCGGCATGGCGCAATCGCGCTTCGCCCGGCGCATCGTCAAACAACGGCGCGATCCACGCATCAAGCAGGTCGCCGAGTTCACCAAAACCCTGTGCGCCGCCGCCGGCATCGCGCGCCGCGGCGATCAGGGGGTCGATCGCCCGGTCCTTTGCGCCAAGCGCCTTGAACAGCAGCCCTTCGCGGATGCCGAAAGCCGAGACGATCAGCTGCGACGGCGCCAGTGCCTCGACGATCAGATCGAGCAGCATCGCCGCCACCGGCGCGGTCGCCTGGCGCGCCGGCCCAAGCGTTCCCGCGGCGATCGGCTCGGGCCGCGCGAGCAAATCGCGTAGCTCCGCCACGCGCGGTGGCAGCATCGCATATTGATGGACGATCGGCAGCGCATAGCCACGCGCCGCCATGTCGACCCGCGCCAGCGCGCGCCACGAGCCGCCGACCAAATAGAAGGGCCGGCCGCGCCCGCGCTCGGCGATAACCGACTGATCGAGCGCGTCGTGGAGAGTTTTGCGAGTCGTGCGTTCCTGGTCGAGATCGAGGCGAAGCACGCCGAGCGGGAGCGAAATTCCGCCCGCCGGCCGGCCGTCCGCAATGTCCACGAACTCGACGCTGCCGCCGCCAAGATCACCGACGATGCCGTCCGCGCCGGGAATTCCCGAAAGCACGCCATAGCCCGCCAATTCGGCTTCCTGCGCGGCGCTCAACACACGGCATTTGAACCCGAGCGCGTTGACCGCGCGGACGAAGTCGGGCCCATCCTCGGCATCGCGCACCGCGGCGGTGGCGAGCACTTCGAGCCGCTCGACCGCCATCGCATCGGCGAGCAAGCGGAAACGCGCCAGCGCAGCGAGCGCGCGAGCGCGCCCTTTGGCCGGAAGTCGTCCGGTTTCACCGAGGCCACGGCCCAGCCCGGCAAGCACTTTTTCATTGAAGATCGGTGCCGGAATGCGCGGCGAGCCGGCATAGACCACCAGGCGCACCGAATTCGAGCCGATGTCGATGATGGCCGAAGGTTGCCGGTTTGCCACGTGGCCCGTTAGCGCCCGCGCTCGAAGCGCAATTTGGGCACCTTGCGGCCCTTCTTGAGCGCTTGTCCGCGACCCGACAGCGACGGGTTCGACATGAAATAAGTATGCAGGTTGAATTCCTGTCCGGGCTTGGGCGACAAGCGCCGATAGCTGCCGTCGGGATTGAGCCGCCAGCTTTGCTCATTGTCGAGCAGATTGGCGACCATCACCTGATCGACGAGCTGCGCGTGGACCGTCGGATTTTCGATCGGCAGCATATATTCGATGCGCCGGTCGAAGTTGCGCGGCATCCAGTCGCCCGAGCTGATAAATACTTTAGCGTCGGGGTGCGGAAGTTGCTCGCCATTGGCGAAACACCACAACCGCGCATGTTCGAGGAAGCGTCCGACGATCGATTTGACGTAGATATTGTCGCTCATTCCCGGAACGCCCGGACGAAGGCAGCAGATGCCGCGAATGACGAGGTCGATCGGGACCCCGGCGCTGCTCGCTTCATATAATTTGTCGATGATGATCGGGTCGACCAGCGAGTTCATCTTGGCCCACACGCCCGCCGGCTTGCCGGCGCGCGCCGCGGCCATTTCGGCGTCGATCAATTCGATCAACCGGGCGCGCATTCCAGGCGGCGAAATAACCAATTGCTTGAGGCTTCGCGGCTCGAGATAGCCGGTAATGTAATTGAACAATTTAGCGACATCGCGACCGGTTTTGGAGTCGGCAGTAAAGTAGCTGAGATCGGTGTAAATGCGCGCGGTGACCGGGTGATAATTGCCCGTGCCGAAATGGCAGTAGGTGCGATACCCCTTCTCCTCGCGGCGCACGACCATCGACACTTTGGCGTGAGTTTTCCAGTCGATGAAGCCATAGACCACCTGGACTCCGGCGCGCTCGAGCGCGTTGGCCCACATCAGGTTCTGCTCTTCTTCGAAGCGCGCCTTCAGTTCAATCACCGCAGTGACCGATTTGCCCGCCTCGGCGGCATCGATCAACGCGCGCACAATCGCCGACTGCTTACCCGCGCGATAGAGCGCGAGCTTGATCGCGACGACGTCGGGATCGGCGGCGGCCTGCTGAATAAATTCGACCACCACCTCAAACGATTCGTACGGGTGATGGACGAGGAAATCCTTTTCCCGGATCGCCGCGAAGCAGTCGCCGCCATGCTCGCGCAGCCGCTCGGGGAAGCGCGGGTTGAAAGCGACGAACTTGAGGTCAGGGCGATCTTCGTCGATCAGCAGCGAGAGATCGCTCATACCGAGGAAGCCACGCGTTTCCGACGTGATCGCATAAGCCGCGCCAAGCCCGTCCTTGACCACCTGCATCAGGCTGTCGGACATGCCCGGCTCAAACTCGAGGCGGACGACGCGGCCGCGGCGGCGGCGCTTGATCGCGGTGCGGAAGGAGAGGACGAGATCCTCCGCCTCCTCCTCCACTTCGATATCGCTATCGCGGATGATACGGAACGCGCCGCCGCGCACCACATCGTAGCGCGGGAATAGATAATCGGTCTTGCGCCGGATCAGCGTTTCAAGCGCGATGAAGCGCGGGTGGTCCCCGGGAATGCGGATGAAGCGCGGGAGCGAGGCGGGCGCCATCACCAGTTCGCGCACGCTCGCCTTGCCCTTGGCAAGCTCGAAAATCAGGCTCAGCCCCTTGTTGGGAATGAACGGGAAAGGATGCGCGGGATCGATCGCCTGCGGGGTCAGCACGGGAAAGATCTGCTCGCGGAAATGCTGGTCGAGCCACGCTTCGGCGGCATCGTCGAGCAAGTCTTCGCCGGCCACGTCGACGCCGCTGTCGTGCAACGCGGCCATCAAGGTGCCCCATACCTCATGCTGGCTGGTGACCAACTTATCGGCCTCGCCGTTGATCGCCGAAAGCTGCTGCCCGGGCGTCAGCCCGTCGACCGAGCGCTCTTCGACACCGAGCCGCTGCTGCGCCTTCAGCCCGGCAACGCGGACCATGAAGAATTCGTCTAGGTTCGATGCCGAAATCGACAGGAAACGCACCCGCTCGAGCAAGGGATGGCGCTCTTTGCACGCCTCCTCGAGCACGCGGCGATTGAACGCCAGCCAGCTCAATTCGCGGTTAAAATAGCGCGGCCTGGACTCGGTCGCGGCGGATGACACGGGCGAAACCTCGCTCATTTCGTTCATCGGCGGGGCCGGAACGCGTTTAATGCGTTTGGAATGCGGCAAGCCATGTCGTTAATCTGAAACAGACGCATGTTACAATGATATGACGCGCGCGATTCACAGGGAGCTTTGAAAAATGGCCAAGGACAAGAAAAAGAAGAGCGGCAAGAAAAAGGACGGCGCGGTCGTCGCGACTTTCAAGTCGCTCGGCAGCAACACGCTCGTCGCCGACGTCGTCGCCGCCGCGCTGGTCGCGACCGCCGCCGCGCTCAAAGATCCGAACAAGGCGCGGCGCTTTGCCTCCGAAGCCGGCGACCAGCTCGAGAAAATGAGCAAGGAAGGCGCCGAACGCGGCGGGGCGATGTGGCAATTGGCACTCGATGTCGGCCGCCGCGCGCTCGACACGATGAGTGGCGACAAGCCGACCAAGAAGGCGGCGGCGCTCAAGGGTGCGGCCAAGGCCAAGACTGCGAAGCCAAAGGCCAAAACCGCGGCGAAGGCCGCCGCCAAGCCCAAGGCGAAAACCGCCGCCAAGGCCAAAGCCGCTGCCAAACCGAAGGCCGCTGCCAAACCCCGCGCCAGGCGAGCGGCGAAGAAGCCTAACTAAAGTAAGGCGCGAACTCGGCCAGTATTCGCTGGTACAGCTCACGTTTGAACGGCACGATGACGTCCGGCAGGTCGGCCGGGGCGACCCATTTCCACTCGCGGAATTCGGGGTGGGCGGTGGCGATGTTGACATCGTCGTCATCGCCCACAAAGCGGGCCAGATACCAGTCCTGGTCCTGACCGAGCCACTTGCCGCCCCATAATTTGCCGCGCAATTCTTCCGGTAGATCGTAGCGCAGGCGCTCGGGGCAATCGGCGATGCGCTCGACCAGATGCGGCGCGATCCCGGTTTCCTCCTCAAGCTCGCGCAGCGCGGTCGCCCATGGTTTTTCGCCCTTGTCGATGCCGCCCTGGGGCATCTGCCAGGCGTCGTCGCTATTATCGACGCGCGCGCCAACGAACACCTTGCCGTCGCGGTTGAGCAGCATCACCCCGACCCCGCGGCGATATTTGCCCTTGCTCACGCGCGCAGCCGTTGCGCGTGCCAGCGCAAATGATCGGCCATGAAGGTCGAGATGAAATAATAGCTGTGATCGTAGCCCGGCTGGCGGCGCAGAGTCAGCGCAATGCCGGCATCGGCGCACGCCTGTTCGAGCAATTCGGGCTTCAGCTCACTGTCGAGAAACGGGTCGGCGTCGCCGACATCGACGAGCAATTCGGACAACCGCGCACCATCCTCGATCAGCGCGACGGCGTCGTGCGCCCGCCACGCCGCACGGCTCTCGCCGAGGTAGCGGCCCAACGTTTTTCGGCCCCACGGCACCTGCCCCGGAGCGACGATCGGCGCGAACGCCGAGACACTGCGGTAGCGCTCGGGATGGCCAAGCGCGACGGTTAGTGCGCCATGCCCGCCCATCGAATGGCCGGTGATCGCCTGGCGCGCCATGTCGACCGGAAATTCGGCCGCGATCAGCGCAGGCAGCTCCTCAGTGACATAGGACCACATGCGGAAATGCGGCGCCCACGGGTCCTGCGTCGCATCGACGTAAAAGCCCGCGCCCTGGCCCAGATCATAGGCCGGATCGTCGGCGACCCCGTCGCCGCGCGGGGACGTGTCGGGTGCGACGAAGATCAGCCCCAGCTCGGCGCAGGCGGCGCGATATTCGCCTTTCTCGGTGACATTGGCGTGGGTGCAGGTGAGGCCCGAGAGATACCACACGACCGGCAGCGGCGCGCCCGCCGCAGCCTGCGGCGGGACGAACAGGCTGAACGTCATCGCCGTCCCCGTCGCCTTGCTATCGTGGCGATAGACACCCTGGGTTCCGCCATGCGCGCGGACGCTCGACAAAGTTTCGATCATCGCAGCGGCTCGAACATACGGTCGATTCCGGCCGGGCCGCTGGCGATCTTTTCGAGCGCCGGGTAGCGCGGACCGCCGCGATAGGGGATGGCGACGCTGCGGAAGCTGTCGCCGTCCTTGATCATCAGGACGATCGGCTTGGCCGAGCGCCGCGCGGCCATCAGTGCCTGGGTCAGCCGGTCGGCGTCATACGCTGAGCCATCGACCGCGACGATGCTCTGGCCGGGCGCGATTTCGGCGCGGAATGCCGGCCCGTCCCATAATATTGATCCGATCTTGCCCTCGCGGCCGATCGCCAGACCGAGCGAGTAAGTGAAATCGGCGAACTTCGCTTTCGCCGTCGAATTCTTGTCGTATAGGTTCGGCGTATCGCGCCATGCCAGCCGGTATCCGCCGCGCGCCAACCCATCGACCACGCGCTGATCATCCGGCGCATCGAGCCAATTGCGCAGCCACGTCCGCCAGTCGAACGCCTCGACCGCGTTGAGCGCCGCGACTACGTCATCGAACGTGTAGGTCAATTCGCCGAAATCGCCCGGCCGCATGCTGAACATGCGCCGCGCGACATCGTCGAGCGAGCGGCCCCCGCGCGACCGTTTACGGATCAGCTGGTCGACCGCGGTCCACAGCAATTCGCCCTCGCTGTAATAATCGGTGCCGCGCTGCCAGCTCGACCAGTCGAGCGGTTTGGCGCGGGCAAAGGCGGGCTGGGTGGTGGTGTCCTGGAGCGACCGCCACGCCCGGCCCGGGCGCCCTTCGGTGTAGCGCGCGGCGACGCTCGCCAGTTCGCCGAGCGCCTCCTCGCGGCTGACCAGCCCGGCGCGTGCCGCCAGCACCGAACCCCAGAATTCTGTCTGCCCTTCGTACACCCACAGCAGGCTGCCGCGTACCGGCGTGCGATAGTCGGGCGTCCACAAATCTGCCGGGCGGCGGAATTTGCCGTTCCAGCTGTGATTATATTCGTGCGGCAATAAGGATCGATCGGCGCTGGTCTGGACCCAGTCGGCGAAATAATCGGCGCCGACGATATTCTGCGAACTGCGGTGATGCTCGAGCCCTTGGCCCGACAGGCGGTCGGACAACGCGAACAGGAAATCATAATGGTCGAAATGGCGCGCGCCATAGAGGCGGTCGGCCTGGTCGATTATCTGGCGGTGCGCGGCGATCATCGCCGGGGTCGCGGCATCGAGGTCGCGCTGATGGTCGGCGAAGATGTTGAGCGCGACCCCCGGCCGCAGAGCCTCGATCCGCGCATAGCGTCCGGCGAAGGCGGGGGAGTCGACCAGCACGTCCATCGGTACCGTGGCATAGGCCATGCGGCCGCCCGCCTGGCGACCGCGCAACGCCGTCGCCGATTGCCAGCCGGCCGGGTACCGCACCGTTGCGCTGACCGGAATCTGCCGAACATAATAGCCCGCCGGATAGAGCAAAAGCGACGTCCATTCGAGGTTGATGAGGACCGGCGTCATCACCACCATTCCGGGCGCGTCGGCGACCCGCGAAAGGAATTGGAAGTCGGCGGTGACTTCCTGTGCGCCGGTCGGCACGTCGACGTGGAATGCGAACAGATCGACCGCGTCGCGGGTCCAGGGCAGGGTCTTGCCGTCGGCGCGACTGACGAGGCCGGCAAGCTTGTCGACCTCGCCGCTGGGGGCGTGATTGCCCGGCTTCCAGCGCGGGTAGAGCAGAGTCAGCGGGCCCGGTAGCGCGGGCAGCGTCTCATGAACGGTGAAGATGCCTTGCCCGGTGTGGCTGGCATCGACGTCGAGGCGGATGGTGCCGGGGAACGGGACATCGCGCGGCTCGGCGATGGTTGCGACAATCGGCACCGGCTGCGCGACGCTGTTGGGGATCGCCTGCGCCGCGCTCGCGCCAACGATCGCCAGCCAAAAAGCGGCAGTGGCGGTGGCCAGTTTGCTCACTGCGGCGGACGATGCAGCGCGCAAAGCTTATTGCCGTCGGGATCGCGCAAATAAGCGAGGTAAAGCTTGCCGAACGCATTCTCGCGATAGCCCGGCGGATCCTCGATCGCGGTTCCACCGGCGGCGACGCCCGCTTGCTGCCAGCGCTGCGCCGCCTCGGGACCGTCGACGCGGAAGCCGATCGTCCCGCCATTGGCGCCGCACGCCGGCTGCCCGTCGATCGGCTTGGAAACCATCAGCACGCCGCCGTCATGGACGTAGGACAAGCGCCCCTTGTCATCGACCCGCGCGGGCTTGGCGCCCATCGATCCGAGCAGCGCGTCGTAGAATGTCTTCGATCGCTCAAGGTCGTTCGATCCGACCATCACATGACTGAACATTATTGCCTCCTCACTCTGCCTTCATTCGTCATTCCCGCGAAAGCGGGAACCCAGTCTTTTCCGTCTCGCAGGATCCCCGCTTTCGCGGGGATGACGAAGATTGACTTTCTACAGTTCCACTGCCTGCGTCGCGGTTGCCTTGTCGCCGGTGTTGGGCGTGTCGTTGGGATCGATCAGCAGCAATTTGACCTCGCCGCGGCGGGCCGCCGGGCGGTGCTCGGTGCCCGCCGGGACGATCAGCAATTCGCCCGGCCCGACGGTCACTGTGCGGTCGCGAAAATCCATGTCGAACTCACCCTCAAGGATCAGGAACAGCTCGTCGGTCTCGTCATGCTTGTGCCACACCCATTCGCCCGATGTCTTCGCCAGCCGCACTTCATTGTCGTTGTAGCGCGCGACGATCTTGGGCGCCCAATGATCGGAAAAGGTATCGAGCTTCTCGGCGAGATTGATCTTGTCGGGCATGCGAGCCTCCGCTGTTGCGCGCGCTTCAATAGACGACGACGGCGCGAATGCTTTCGCCGGCGTGCATCAGGTCAAACCCGCGGTTGATTTCGTCGAGCTCCAGCACATGGGTGATCATCGGGTCGATCGCGATTTTCCCGTCCATATACATGTCGGCGATTCCGGGCACGTCGGTGCGGCCCTTGGCGCCGCCGAACGCGGTGCCGCGCCAGTTGCGCCCGGTAACGAGCTGGAATGGGCGGGTGGCGATCTCCTTGCCCGCCTCGGCCACGCCGATGACGATAGAGGTCCCCCAGCCGCGGTGACAGCATTCGAGCGCCTGGCGCATGACGTCGGTGTTGCCGGTGCAATCGAAGCTGTAGTCGGCGCCGCCGTCGAGCATCGCGACTAGGTGCGCGACGACATCGGGCGTGTCCTTCGGATTGACGAAGTCGGTCATCCCGAACTGGCGGCCCCAAGCTTCCTTGGACGGGTTGATGTCAACTCCGACGATGCGATTGGCACCGGCCAGCCGCGCACCCTGGATGACGTTGAGGCCGATGCCTCCAAGCCCGAACACAACGACATTATCGCCCGCCTGGACTTTCGCCGTCTTGGTC
>JBDSTQ010000226.1:0-8034 GCA_039928195.1 Sphingomicrobium sp. | reverse complement strand
CGCCGCCGATGGTCATGCCCCCGCCCCCCCCGCCGCCGCCTCCGGTCGAGGTTGCGCCTCCGCCACCGCCACCGCCGCCGCCGGCGCCGGTTGAATCGGGCGAACGCGGACGCTGATAGCGACACGTCGCCGGCGGCGCTTCGGTGCCGCCGGCAGCGCATTCGAAAGAACAACATATGAGTGACGAAACGCCGCGCCGGATCGTCATCGTCGGTGGCGGCACGGCGGGCTGGATGTCGGCCGCCGCGCTCGGGCGGTTCTGCCTGCCCGGGTCGTCGGTGACCGTCGTCGAATCCGATGAAATCGGCACCGTCGGGGTCGGCGAAGCGACGATTCCGAGCATCCAGATGTTCAACAATTCGCTCGAGCTCGACGAGGCCGAATTCCTCGCCGCGACCGGCGGCACCTACAAGCTCGGGATCGCGTTCGACGGTTGGGGCCGCCCCGACGAAGCCTATGTCCATGCGTTCGGCCTCGTCGGCAGCGCGCTCGGCGTCGTCCCGTTCCACCATTATTGGCTGCGCGCCCGCAAGCTCGGCATCGCCAAGCCGCTCGGCCATTACATCCTTCATACCATCGCCATCGCCGGCAACCGCTTCGCGCATCTCGATCGACCGCCGGGCAGCCCGTTGCCGCCGATGCCCTACGCGTTCCATTTTGATGCCGGCCTCTATGCGAAATATCTGCGCGGCTATGCCGAGAAGCACGGCGTGGTTCGTCAGGAAGGCAAGATCGTCTCGGTCGAACGCAATCCCGAGAATGGCGACATTGCCGCGGTCGTGCTCGCCAATGGCACGCGCGTTGCGGGCGACCTGTTCGTCGATTGCTCGGGCTTTCGCGGCCTGCTGATTGAGCAGGAACTCGAATCGGGTTTCGAGGACTGGAGCGAATGGCTGCAATGCGATCGCGCGGTCGCGGTCCCGTGCGCGCGCGTCGATCCGCTCATCCCGCTAACCCGCTCGATTGCGCGCAAGGGCGGCTGGCAATGGCGCATCCCGCTCCAGCACCGTATCGGCAACGGCTATGTGTTCAGCTCGGACGCGATCAGCGAAGATGAGGCGACCGCGACCCTGCTCGCCAATCTCGACGGCGAGGCGATGGCCGACCCGCGCACGATCCGCTTCCAGACCGGGCGACGGCGCAAGTGCTGGATCCGCAACGTCGTCGCGATCGGCCTGTCATCGGGCTTCATCGAGCCGTTGGAATCGACCAGCATTCACCTCATCCAGACGGGCATCACGCGTCTGCTCGAGCTGCTTCCGCAGGGCGACATCAGCGACGCGACGCGCGACGATTACAACGACCGCGCGGCGTGGGAGATGGATCGCGTGCGCGATTTCGTGATCCTCCATTATCACGCCAATCAACGTGACGGCGAACCCTTCTGGGATCATCTGCGCAAGATGCGCGTGCCCGCCGAATTGCAGCACAAGATCGACCTGTTCAGCTCGTCGGCGCGGCTCCATTCGAGCTTCGATGAACTGTTCGACCCGCGCGCCTGGATTCAGGTGCTGCTCGGGCAGAACATCATGCCGCAAAGCTATCATCCGATCGCCGATCTGCTGCCCGAGCCGCGCCTGCGCGAATTCCTCGACGGGCTCGAGCGGACGCACGTCGAGGACGTTTCGCGGATGCTCGACCACGGCGCGTTCGTCACCCAGTTCGGTCCGATGAACCAAGAAATGCTCACCGCATGATCGCCGCTGCGCTCGCTTTGCTCGCCGCCGCGCCGGTCGCCGATTACCGCGCGCGTCTGCCCAATGACGAAGTGATTTATTTCCTGCTTCCCGATAGGTTCGAGAATGGTGATCCCGGGAACGATCGCGGCGGACTGTCGGGCGATCGGCTGGCAACCGGCTTCGATCCGACCGACAAGGGCTATTATCACGGCGGCGATCTCAAGGGCGTGATCAAGCGGCTCGATTATATTCAAGGACTTGGGGCGACCGCGGTGTGGCTCGCGCCGGTATTCAAGAACAAGCCTGTGCAGGGTCCGCCGGGCCAGGAAAGCGCGGGCTATCACGGCTATTGGGTTACCGATTTCACCCAGGTCGATCCGCACCTCGGCACCAATGGCGATTTCAAGGCACTGGTCGATGCCGCTCACGCGCGCGGCATGAAAATTTATATGGACATCATCGCCAATCACACGGCCGATGTGATCCAGTATAAAGGCTGTCCGGTTCAGGCATGCGCCTATCGCTCGATCGCCGATTATCCGTATCAGCGGCGTGGCGGCAACGACGGACCCGCGATCAACCCGGGCTATGCTGGCGACGGCGACCGGTCAGAAACCAATTTCGCCAAGCTCACCAATCCCAACTTCGCCTATGAGGTCGAAGTGCCGGCGGGCGAGACGAATGCGAAGGTTCCGGCGTGGCTCAATGACCCGATCTGGTATCACAACCGCGGCAATTCGGAGTGGAACGGCGAAAGCACGACCTATGGCGACTTTTCCGGACTCGACGATCTGATGACCGAAAACCCGCGCGTCGTCGCCGGCTTGATCGTCGTATTCGGCAGCTGGATCGACCGCTTCGGCATCGACGGCTTTCGGGTCGACACCGCCAAGCACGTCAATCCTGAATTCTGGCAGAAGTTCGTTCCCGCGATGAAGGCCCGCGCGGCTGCTCGCGGAATTCCCAATTTCACGATTTTCGGCGAAGCGTTCACACAGGAACTCGCGCCCGATCTGGTCGCGGTTCACACCCGCATCGACGGCTTTCCCGAGATGCTCGATTTCCCCTTTGCGGTCGCGGTGATCGACACGGTAGCAAAGAACAAGCCGACCTCCGAACTCGCTCGGCTGTTTCAGGCCGACCCGGTCTATGAAGGTGGCGCGGCGACCGCGCAGCGCCTGCCGACCTTTCTGGGCAATCACGACGCGGGCCGTTTTGCGACGTTCGTCCGCCAGGACAATGCCGCAGCCGCGAGCGACGAGCAGGCGCAGCGTGTCACGCTCGGCTATACGATGCTGCTGACCTTGCGCGGCGTGCCGACGATCTATTCGGGCGACGAGCAGGGCTTCGTCGGCGACGGCGGCGACCAGGCGGCGCGCGAAGACATGTTCGCCTCGCAAGTGCCGAGCTACAACGACAATGTCCTCCTCGCCACGACGCGGACGACCGCCACTGCCAGTTTTAGCCGCACGCACCCTTTCTACCGCTCGATCGCCGCACTTGCGAAAGCGCGCTCGGCGACCCCGGCGCTGCGCCGCGGACGGCAAGTGGTGCGCGCTTCGGGCGACAAGCCGGGGCTGTTCGCCGCATCGCGCTTCGACCCCGCCAGCGGCAAGGAAGTCCTGCTTCTGTTCAACACCTCGACCAAGCCAATCGCGGCCAACGTCGTGGTTGAAGTCAAAAGCAGCCGGTTTACCGCACTCGCCGGCCAATGCGCGGCGCGCGCGTGGGCACCGGGCAGCGTTCGCGTGACGCTGGCGCCGCTCGGCTTTGCCGTGTGCGCGGCGCAATGACGGTCGATCTGGCCGTGAGCGATGTCCGCGGCGCGGCGGTCGCCGAACCGTGGTGGCGCGGCGCGGCGATCTACCAAATCTATCCGCGGAGTTTTGCCGACAGCAATGGCGACGGGGTCGGCGATTTGCCAGCGATCACCGCCAACCTCGACTATGTCGCCAGGCTCGGCGTCGACGCGATCTGGCTGTCACCTTTTTTCACCTCGCCGATGCGCGACTTTGGTTATGACGTCGCCGATTATTGCGATGTTGACCCGGTGTTCGGGACGCTCGCCGATTTCGACGCTCTGGTCGAGCGCGCACACGGGCTCGGTCTCGGCGTGATGATCGACCAGGTCTATTCCCACAGTTCGGATCAACATGCGTGGTTCAAGGACAGCCGCGCCGACCGCAGCAATGCCAAGTCCGACTGGTACGTGTGGGCTGAGGCCAAGCCCGACGGCTCGCCGCCGAACAATTGGCAGTCGGTGTTCGGCGGTCCGGCGTGGATGTGGGACGCGCGCCGCGGCCAATATTATCTGCACAATTTCCTGCCCGAGCAGCCCGATCTCAACGTCCATCTGCCGGCGGTGCAACAAGCTCTGCTCGAGGTCGCGCGCTTCTGGCTGGATCGCGGCGTCGACGGCTTCCGGATCGATGCGATCAACTTCGCGATGCACGACACCGCGCTACGCGATAACCCGCCCGCGCCCGACACCGGCAAGCGCACGCGTCCGTTCGATTTTCAGCAGCATCTCTACAATCAGTCGCATCCCGACATCGTCAAATTCCTCGAGCGGGTGCGGGCGCTGACCGACTCCTACGGCGCGCGCTTCACGCTTGCCGAAGTTGGCGGCGACCATGCGATCGGCGAAATGCGCGCCTTCACGCAGGGCGATGCGCGGCTCAACAGCGCCTACGGCTTCGACTTTCTCTATGCCGACAAGCTCACGCCCGAGCTGGTGGCGGGCGCGGTCAAGGCGTGGCCCGACACGCCCGGCGCCGGCTGGCCGACCTGGGCGTTCGAGAATCACGACGCCCCGCGCGCCATCTCGCGCTGGAGCGACGGCGAGCATCGCGACGCTTTTGCGCGCACCAAGATCCTCCTCCTCTCCTGCCTCCGCGGGTCGATCATCCTTTACCAGGGCGAGGAGCTTGGCCTGCCCCAAGTCGATGTGCCGTTCGAGCGGCTGCGCGATCCCGAAGCGATCGCTAACTGGCCTGCGACGCTCAGCCGCGACGGCGCGCGCACCCCGCTGCCGTGGGTCGGCAGCGCTCCGCACGCGGGTTTTTCCACCGCCGAGCCGTGGCTGCCGGTCGATCAGGCGCACCACGCCCTCGCGGTCGACCGTCAGGAAGGCCGCGCTGATTCGGTGCTCGAGTTCACCCGGCGCTGCCTGGCGTTGCGCAACGCCAATCCCGCCTTGCGCAACGGCGCGATGACCGTCCTTCGGGCGGACGAGCAATTGCTGATTTTCGAGCGCACGTCGCGGTCGAGCCGCGTGCGCTGTAGTTTCAACCTGTCGGCACGTCCGGCCGCCGCTTCCGCCGCTGGCCGGCTGTTGATCAGCGCCGGTCAGGCCAGCGGCGACGAGCTTGGCCCCTTTTCCGCGCGTATCGAGGACATGCCATGACCCTGACCCGCTGGTTCGCCGCCCTTGCTCTGCTGCTGTTCGCGGTCCCCGTCGCGGCCGAGACGGTCGCCAGCGCGAGCTCCCCATCGGGCACGCTCAAGCTCGAAGTGACGCTCAATGGCGAGGGCCGCATCGGCTATGCGGTCAGCCGGCTGGGCCAGCCGGTGATCGCCGAAAGCCACCTCGGCTTCCTGCTCAGCGATGCGCCGCAATTGCTGCGCAATTTCCAGAAGGTCGGTGAGCAACGACGCAGCGTCGACGACACGTGGGAACAGCCGTGGGGCGAGTGGCGCACGGTTCGCGACCATTACAATGAGCTCAGCGTCACCTTCGAGGAAAAATCCAGGCTCAAACGGCGCCTGACGATGGTCTTTCGTGCATTCGATGACGGCTTGGGCTTTCGCTACCAATTGCCCGCCCAGCCCAACCTCGCCCGCGCCAACATCGTCGAGGAATTGACCCAGTTCAACTTGGTCGAGCCCGGCACCGCCTGGTGGGCGCCGGCGTTCGAATCGAACCGCGAGGAATATCTTTACAACCGCACCCCGATCGACGCCGTCGGCATCGCCCAGACTCCGTTCACCATGCGCACTGCGAGCGGGCTGCACATCGCGATCCACGAGGCCGCTCTGGTCGATTATTCGGGAATGAATGTCGCGCGGGTTCAAAACGGCGACTTCAAAGCGATGCTGACGCCGTCCTCGAGTGGATCCAAGGTCGTCCGCGACACGCCGTTCGCGACTCCGTGGCGAGTGATCCTGATTACCCCCGACGCGCCGGGCCTCTATGCCGCCAACACACTGATTCTCAATCTCAACGAGCCCAATGCCCTCGGCGACGTCAGCTGGGTCCGCCCGCGCAAATATGTCGGCATCTGGTGGGGCATGCACCTCGACACGCAGACCTGGAATTCGGGGCCCAAGCATGGCGCGACCACCGCTTACGCCAAGCGGATGATCGATTTCGCCGCGAAGAACGGCTTCACCGGACTGCTCGTCGAAGGCTGGAACAAGGGCTGGGATGGCGACTGGTTCGCCACCGGAGAAGAGTTCAGCTTCACCCAAGCCTATCCCGATTTCGAAATTCGCGCGGTTTCCGCCTACGGACTGAAAAAGGGCGTCCATTTGATCGGGCACCACGAGACCTCGGGCAATATCGCGCATTATGAGGAGCAGCTCGGCGCCGCGCTCGATCTCGACCGCGAGCTCGGCATCGACACCGTTAAAACCGGCTATGTTTCCGACGCCGGCGGCATTCAGGCGCGCGGGCCCGACGGCAAGATCGCCTTCGAATGGCATGAAGGCCAGGTCATGGCGCGGCATCACCTCAAGGTCGTGACCGAGGCCGCCAAGCGGCACGTCGCGATCAATCCGCACGAACCGATCAAGGATACCGGCCTGCGCCGGACCTATCCCAATTGGGTCAGCCGCGAAGGCCAGCGCGGGATGGAATATAGCGCGTGGGGCGTGCCCAAAAACCCGCCCGAGCATGAAGCCAATCTGATCTTCACGCGAATGCTCGGCGGCCCGATGGACTTCACGCCCGGTGTGCTCAGCCTGATGGGCCGCGGCAATACGCCGATCCTGTCGACGCTGGCCAAGCAACTTGCGCTCTACGTCGTACTCTATTCGCCGATCCAAATGGCCGCCGATTTGCCCGAAAATTATGAGGCGAATCCCGGGCCCTTCCAGTTCATCAAGGATGTCGCGGTCGATTGGGATGATAGCCGCATGCTCGCCGGCGAAGTTGGTGATCTGGCGGTGATCGCGCGCAAGCAGCGGGGCAAGCCCGACTGGTTCCTCGGCGCGGTCGGCGACGAAATCGAGCGCCGCTTCGATGTGCCGCTGAATTTCCTCACGCCCGGCCGCCGCTATCGCGCGGAAATCTACCGCGATGGCGACACCGCCGATTACCGTACCAACCCGCGCGCGATCGTCATCGAGCAGCGCGTGGTCACGGCGGCGGACCGGATGGCGCTGCGGATCGCGCCCGGCGGCGGCGCGGCGGTGCGCTTCGTCGCGCTCGGCAAATGATCCGCGCGCTCGCGCTCGCGCTCCTGCTGTTGCTGACGGCACCCGTGAGCGCGCAACAGGTCAGCGCGGGCACGATCGTCGACCTTGGCGTGATTCACTCCAGACACGCCGACCCGCGCAAGGTCGTCGTCTGGCTTCCGCCGGGCTACCGCGCCCACGGCCCCAAATATTCGGTGCTGTACATGCACGACGGCCAGAATCTGTTCGACACGGCGACCGCCAGCTACGGCAAGGAATGGCGGATCGACGAGACGCTGAGCCGCCTGATCCGCGAGAAAAAGGTCCGCCCGACAATCGTCGTCGGCATCTGGAGCACCGACAAACGGCTGCGCGAATATGTCCCGGCCAAGGTCTTCGCCCGGCTGCCCGCTTCATTCATGGACCGAATCAGCGCGATCTACGGCGGCGCTCCGCTGTCGGATGGCTATCTCAAATTTCTGACGCGCGAATTGCGGCCGATGATCAATCGCCGCTTCAACGTCCGCACCGACCGCGCCAATACCTTGATCATGGGTTCGTCGATGGGCGGGCTGATCTCGCTTTACGCGATCGACGAATATCCGCAGCTGTTCGGCGGAGCGGGCATGCTGTCGACGCACTGGCCGCTGTTCCTTCCGCCGCCCGGGACGAAGGAAATGCCCGACCCGGACTATGCGACCGTCGCCCGCGCGTTCGACCGCTATCTCGCGCCCGCGCTGCCCAGTCCGGCCACGCACCTGCTTTATTTCGATCATGGCAGCGAGACCCTCGACGCGCTCTACGCGCGCAATCAGCAGCGGGTCGACCGCATCGTCGCGCGGCGCGGCTACCGGCCCGGCCGCAACTGGATCACGCGCAACTTTCCCGGCCAGGCGCATGACGAGAATAGCTGGGCGTCGCGGGTCGAAATCCCGCTGCGCTTCCTGCTTCCGCCGCG
>JBDSTQ010000225.1:0-3305 GCA_039928195.1 Sphingomicrobium sp. | reverse complement strand
CAGCGCGACATGGTCGCTGATGCGCGCGGTGGTCAGCGCGTTGTCGGCGAGCATTCGCTGCACCGCGTTGAAGCGGTACAACCCCGACGGGTCGAAGGTCGCGCCGAGAAAGCGCCGCGCGTCCTTGGCATAGCCGACCTGGCCGGGGGCAAGGCTGAGATCCTCGAACTCAGCGTACCAGCCGGTAACCGGCGGCCGCGCGCCATAGCCTGGAGGTGCGTGGAGAAAGCCGACGCCTTCGCCCGCCATCGCATATTTATACCCGCCCCCGAGGTAGAAAGCAGAGGCCGCCGCAGCGGCGGTGAACGGGCGGTCGAGCGCCAGGAAGGCGTGATAGCCATCAATCACCACCCACGGGCCGGCGGGGCGGGCGAGCGCGGCGAGCGCCTCGACTTGTTTGAATATGCGTCCGCTGCCGAACAGGGTCTGGCTGACCATGATCAAATCATGTTCACCCTCCCGCGCCGCGCTGAGAAAGCGGTCGCCGAAGCTGTCAAACGGCTCAGCGGCGACGGTGTCCACCTTTAGCCAGCCATCCTCGTGCCAGCGCGCGAACTGACGGCGCGCCGAGTGAAATTCGCCGTCGCTGGTGAGGAGCCGTAACCGACGCGGGTCGCGGCGCGGACAGGCCGCGGCGAGACGAATGATAAAGTCATGCGTGTTCGACGAAAAGACGATGTCGTCGGGCGCATCGCTGCCAAGCTCTTGCGCGACATGACGCTGCGCTTCGGGCCACACTTCGCCCATGATCTTGTCCCACTTGCGGTCGGCAAGCTGAGCGGCATCGGTCCATGCTTCGACTTGCCCGTCAAAGCTCGCGTCGGGCCACAAATGATGGCTGTGCGCGGCAAAATGCAGCCGGTTGGGATCGGCCGACAGGCTGCGCGAGAACAACGGCTTGAAGCTCAAAGTTCGGATCTCAGCGCCCACAATTCGGGGAACAGGCGTTTTTCCAGTGTCGAGCGCAAATAAGACGCGCCGGCCGAACCGCCGGTGCCCGGGCGGCTGCCGATGATCCGTTCGACCGTCAGCACATGCTTGTGCCGCCACCCGGCGAGCGCGTCGTCGATGTCGACCAATTTCTCGGCCAGCTGATACAGTTCAAACCAGCGGTCGGCGTCGCGGTAAACCTGCAGCCAGGCGGCAGCGAGCGCCTCGACCGAGCGGTCGCCGACGTCGATCCCGGCGCGCTCAAGCGCGGCGATCGCCGCATCGCGCAGGCTGGGGTCGGCCATCGCCGCGTCGAGCGCCAGGCGCTCGTCGGTGCCTTCGTCATAATGGCTAAGATAACGCGCATCCTTGAGTCCAAGCTTGAATTCGAGCTCGCGGAATTGCGCCGACTGAAAGCCCGACGATGTCCCGAGCACATCGCGGAAGGCGAGATAATCGACCGGGGTGAGCGTCGACAGCACATCCCACGACAAGGTCATCACCGACTGGATCCGCCCGATCCGCGACATCGCCTTGTAGGCTGGCGCGAAACTGTCCTCCTCGATCAAGCGGATGGCGAGCCGCACTTCGTGCAGCATCTGCTTCATCCACAGTTCCTTGGTCTGGTGGATGACGATGAACAGCATTTCGTCGTGCAGATCGGAGATCGGCCGCTGCGCGCCGAGCAAATCGTCCAAATGCAGATAATCGGCATAGGTCATGCCGGCGGGCGTCGCGGTCATGCGCGACGGCTTAGGCGAAAGCACAAGCGCGCGGAAGCCGCCGCGCCCGCGGGCTTACTGTTGCGTCGAAACCGATCCGACGGTGCCGATATTGCCGAACAATTCCTCGAAGAAGCCGCGCTTGCGTCCGAGCGTCGGAGTCTTGCGGCTGGCGGGGTCGAGCGCGAGCACAACTTCCTTGCCGCTATGCTCGATCTTCGCCACATTGCCCGCCTGATCGAAGCGCACGAGCAACACGATCTGCCGTTTCACGCGCGGATTGCGGAACACCAACTGGCTGGTGTCGCGGGCGATATAATACCAGTCGTTCGGCGCGAACTGGCCGGTGAAGCTGGGGCGGCCGAGGACCTTTTCGACCGACGCCTTATTATCGACTCCGGCCTGAATCGAATTGACCAGCTGCGGGTCAAGCACCGCGCCCTTGTGTGCGCGGACCGTCGCGCAGCCGCTCGCCAGCAGCCCCGCCGCCGCAATGATCATGACCTTCGCGAATGAAGTCTTCATCGTCGTGCCAACCTTCTCGAAGGGATTTGAACCGCCACTTGCCGAAGCGCGGCAGCGGCTCAATATGCGACCATCAAGTCGCGGCGCAACCCTGCCGCATCCCTGGCCGCTGGACTCGCTATGCTCAACTACCTGTTCGGAGCCTTAACAGCGCAGCCCGCGCAAGGAGCGCCGCTGTTTTCCGCAATCACGCATATTGCCCGTCGGCCCGACTGGTATGTCGCAGGCGAAGTCCCCGACACGCTCGACGGACGCTTTGCGATGGTCGCGACGATCACCGCGCTGACGATGATTCGGCTCGAAGCGCTGGGCGAGGCGGGGAACCGTTTGTCAGTGGCGCTGACCGAGCGCTTCGTCGCAGTGATGGAATCCGAGCATCGCGAACTGGGAATCGGCGATCCGACGCTGGGCAAGACCGTGCGCAAGCTGGTCGGCGGGCTCGCGCGGAGGGTCGATATGTGGCGCGCGGCGGTCGCGGGTGAGCGCGACTGGGCCGACGCGGCGAGCGACAGCCTGCCCGTCGCTGCGGCTGGCGCGGCGCATTGTGCGGCGGCACTGAAAAGCTGGTGGGCCGAAGTTGGCTCGGTCAGTCTCGAAGACTTGGCGGAAGGACGGATTGCATGACCGACGACTTCGCCCATGCGCTGCGGATCGACGCGATTCGCGACGGCGCGCGGATCGAGCTCGATGCATCCGATGACGAGCGCTCGGCGATCGCCGAACGCCTCGGGCTCCAGCGTCTCGACCGGCTCGAGGCGCATGCGACGCTGACCCGCAACGGCGAATGCGTTCACGCCGAGGGACGCTTGCGCGCCTCGCTCGACCAGGCGTGCGTGGTCACCGGCGAGCCCGTCGCCGCGCATATCGACGAAGCGTTCGAAGTGCGCTTCATCCCCGAGCCCAACGTCGATTCGCCCGACGCCGAGATCGAGCTCGCGCCCGAGGATTGCGACACGGTGTTTCACGACGGCGCGACGATCGACCTGGGCAACGCAGTGGCCGACTCGCTCGCGCTCGCGATCGATCCCTATCCGCGCAGCGCGGCAGCCGAGGCCGCGGGCCGTGAGGCGGGCGTGATGAGCGTAGAGCAAGCGAGCCCGTTTGCGGTGCTCGCCAAATTAAAGGGCG
>JBDSTQ010000224.1:0-2715 GCA_039928195.1 Sphingomicrobium sp. | reverse complement strand
GTTCGGGCGGGTCTTTGACGGCGAATATGCGCGTATCATCCTCGCCGACGAGATCAGTCCCGACGGTTGCCGCTTGTGGGACATGAAGTCGAACGAGAAGCTCGACAAGGACCGCTTCCGCCAGGATCTGGGCGGGGTCGAAGAAGCGTATCAGGAAGTCGCGCGGCGGCTCGGCCTGCTCCAGGGCGACGAAGCCAGCGCGGTGCTCGATTTCGACCAGCATCGGAAGGAGCGAGGAAAGTGACGGCCCTCTGGCCGTCACCCCGGGCTTGACCCGGGGTCTGCCTTCCTACTTCAAGCCTGAATGCACCGTGAGCCCTGCGTCTACCTTCTCGCCAAAGCTTCGCACAGCACCCTCTACACCGGTGTCACGTCCAACTTGATCCAGCGCATTCACCAGCATCGTGCAGGTACTATTAAGGGCTTTACCGAGAGATTTGGCATCAAACGGCTTGTCTGGTTTGAGGCCCACGAAACAATGGAAACGGCGATCGTCCGCGAGAAACAAATCAAGCGTTGGCTGCGGCAATACAAATACGACCTCGTCGCAACTGCCAATCCGACGTGGCGGGACCTGGCCGAGGATTTCGGCTTCAAGCCGCTTCCGGCAGCAGTTAGGAAGGCAGACCCCGGGTCAAGCCCGGGGTGACGAAACTCCCCCGCGCCCGCATCGTCACTTTGAACGCCGCGCTAGGTCCGCTCGATTATCGGGTGCCTGACGGGATGCACGTCGCACCGGGCAGCATCGTCGTTGCGCCCTTGGGACCGCGGCAGATGCTGGGAGTGGCGTGGGAGCCCGAGCGGCTGCCGAGCGAGGAGGTCGGCGACAACCGCCTGCGTCCCCTCACATCGGCGCTCAACGTGTCGCCGATCGCCGCCCCGCTGCGCCGCCTCGCCGAATGGACCGCCGATTATTATCTGAGCCCGCTGGCGTCGGTGCTGCGGATGATCCTGCCCTCCGCCGCCGCGCTCGACGGCCCGCGCCAGCTGACCGAATATCGTCCGACCGGAATCGTCCCGCCACGCCTCACCCCGCAACGCGAGCAAGCGCTCGCCCGCCTCGCCGGCCGCCAGGGCACGATCCGCGAACTCGCCGAGATCGCGGAGGTCAGCGACGCGGTGTTGCGCGGCCTCGTCAACGCCGGAGCACTCGAAGCCGTCGCGGTCGATGCCGACCGTCCGCTTGATTGCCCCGAGCCCGATTTCGCCCCGCCCGCACTCAATCCCGAGCAGCGTGACGCGGCGCAATCGCTCGCCGCCGCGATCGGTACCGGCTTCGACCCTGTTTTGCTCGACGGAGTCACCGGATCGGGCAAGACCGAAGTCTATTTCGAAGCGATTGCCGAGGCGCTGCGCCAGGGCAGACAGGCGCTCGTCCTGCTTCCCGAGATTGCACTGACCGAACCCTTCCTCCAGCGCTTCGAAGCGCGATTCGGCTGCGCGCCGACCGCGTGGCACTCGGGTCTGCGATCATCGCAGCGGCGCCGCGCCTGGCGCGCGATCGCCAGCGGAGAAGCGAGGGTCACCGTCGGCGCGCGCTCGGCGCTGTTCTTGCCCTACGCCAAACTCGGCCTGATCGTCGTCGACGAAGCCCATGAGCCGTCGTTCAAGCAGGAGGACGGCGTCCAATATCACGCCCGCGACACCGCCGTAATGCGCGCGATGTTCGAAGCGATCCCGGTTGTCCTGTCCTCGGCCACCCCGGCGATCGAGACCCGCCATATGGTCGAGATCGGCCGCTACCGCGAAGTCACGCTCGCCAGCCGCTTCGCCGGCGCGAGCATGCCCGCGATCCGCGCCATCGACCTCACGCAGGACCCGCCGCCACGTGGCCGCTGGCTCGCCCCGACTCTGGTCGGCGAACTCGAAGCCAATCTTGCCGCGGGCGAGCAATCGCTGCTGTTCCTCAACCGCCGCGGTTTCGCCCCGCTGACCCTGTGCCGCACCTGCGGCCATCGCTTCCAGTGCCCCAATTGCACCGCGTGGATGGTCGAGCACCGGCTGATGCACCGCCTGGCGTGCCACCATTGCGGCCATGTCATGCCCCCGCCAAAGGCTTGCCCCGAATGCGGCGAGGAGGACAGCCTCGTCGCCTGCGGCCCGGGGGTCGAGCGCATCGCCGACGAGGTCGCGGCGCTATTTCCCGACGCGCGCACCGCAATCGTCACTTCGGACACGATCTGGTCGCCGGCCAAGGCCGCCGAATTCGTCGCGGCGATGGACGCGCAGGCGATCGACATCGTCATCGGCACGCAATTGGTGACCAAGGGCTATCATTTCCCCAATCTGACTTTGGTCGGGGTGGTCGATGCCGACCTTGGGCTGCAAGGCGGCGACCTGCGCGCCGCCGAGCGCAGCTTCCAGCAGATCCAGCAGGTCGCCGGACGCGCCGGGCGTGGCGACAAGCCCGGCCGCGTCCTCGTCCAGACGCACGACCCCGACGCCCCGGTGATCGCCGCGATCGTCTCGGGCGACGCAGCGGGCTTTTACGCCGCCGAGACCGAAGCGCGCCGCGAGGCCGCGATGCCGCCATTCGGCCGGCTAGCCGCAATCGTCATTTCATCGGAGGATGCCGCCGAAGCCGCGACCGTCGCGCGGCGCATCGCCGCCACCGCGCCTTCAGTCGAGGGCATGGCGGTGTTCGGCCCCGCCCCCGCTCCGCTGGCAATGCTCCGCGGCCGCCACCGCCAGCGAATTTTGGTCCACGCTGCGCGG
>JBDSTQ010000223.1:0-9737 GCA_039928195.1 Sphingomicrobium sp. | reverse complement strand
GTTGGCGCAGTGGCTGGCCACTTTTCCCCTCCCGCTTGCGGGAGGGGTCGGGGGTGGGCCTGTCACGGAAGCGAGTGATCGCGTCACGGCGGATATGCACACCACTTAATCAACACACGCACACCGTCTCTTTTTCGGCGGCGGCGGCGCGGTCGTCTGATATTCCGCCGGAGTCAGCCAGCCCGAGCGGTCCTTGTCGGCGCCGCGGAACTTGTCGATCGACTTCACTGCCCATTCCTCGAACGCGAGGCTGCCGTTGCCGTTAGTGTCGAGTTTGGCGAACGCCTTGCGCCGCGGGGTCATCACCTCAGCCGCCTCCACGCGCCCGTTTTTGTCCTTGTCCGCGCGCGAGAAGCGCTTCTCCTCGCGGCTCTTGGGGCTCGCTTCGGGGGCTTCGACCGGTCCCGGCGGCTGCGCGGTCTTGAAAATGCTAGCGGCGCGCGGCGGCGGGGCGGGTGGCATCGCCGGACCCTGCTCGGCGCGGCCCTGCCACAGCAGGAACGCGCCGGTGAGCAGAAGGAAGCTGGCAACCGCGCCGGCCAGAAATCGGGTCATCGAGAACCTCCGTCGCTCGGAGATTCGGCGTCAAGATGATCCGTTCCGGTGCGGCATCTGTCAACTAATGCCGCGGCAGCCACCCGCTCAGCCGATGGCGCAGGAGCGTCAGCGCGCGGCCCGGCGTGCCCTCGGGTTCACCGGTTCCGCGCCGCCGATCGCGCGCGGCCAAAGCGGCCAGAGCGGTGAGCGGACGAACTTCCCGCGCAAAGCGATGCGCCGCCAACCCCCTCGCCGACGCCCGCAAATGATCGTCGCCCCGGCGGCGAGCGACGTCGATCACCGCGAACAGGCGACCGGCATCGTCAAGCTCAGGATCGTCCGCGCCGAGCAATCTCGCGCCGATCCCGAACAGCGCAATTCCGCGCTGCTCGACCAGTTCGCAGTCAGGCGATTCATCGAGCAGGGTCGCCCACCCTGCTGCGGCCGCCGCCAACGATGCGCCGGAAATGCCACGCGGCAAGAGTTGCGCGGCGACCGCTTGCAGACGCGGTTCGGCCGGCGGCGGACCGTGATCGAGGCGTTCGAGCGCCTCGCGCCACCAGGCGAGCTTGATCGCGCCTAGCGCGGGCTGGCTCGCGCTCGCGACGACCTCGCCAAGTGCGTCGTCGATCGCGAACAAAGCGTCGAACGCAGGCCGCAGCGCGACCGGCCAATACAGCCGGACGAGGTCGCGGTCCCTCATCGCTCAGCGATAACAGACTGCCTTGGCCGCATCGACCACCCGTGCGGCCGTGATCAGCGCCAGTTTCTCGAGGTTGGCGGCGTAGGGCATCGGCACGTCGGCGTTGGTCACGCGCATCACCGGCGCGTCGAGATCGTCGAAGCCCTGTTCCATGCACACCGCAATGATCTCCGACGCGATCGAGCACACCGGCCAGCCTTCCTCGACCACCACCAGGCGGTTGGTCCGCTTGAGGCTCTCGAGCACCGTCGCGGTATCGAGCGGGCGCAAAGTGCGCAGATCGATCACTTCGGCGTTGATCCCCTGCCCCATCAATTCCTGCGCCGCCTCGAGCGCGACCGCGACTCCGATCGAATAGCTCACCAACGTGACGTCCTTGCCCGGGCGGACGATCCGCGCCTGGCCGATCGGAAGCACATAATCGTCGAGTTCGGGGACGTCGAAATGCTGGCCGTAGAGCAGCTCATTCTCGAGAAACACGACCGGATCGTCGCTGCGGATCGCGGCCTTGAGCAAGCCCTTGGCATCGGCCGCGCTATACGGGCAGATCACTACCAGCCCGGGAACGCTGGCGTACCATGGCCCGTAATTCTGGCTGTGCTGCGCACCGACCCGCGAGGCGGCGCCATTGGGCCCGCGGAACACGATCGGGCAGCGCATCTGCCCGCCCGACATATAATTGGTCTTGGCCGCCGAATTGATGATGTGGTCGATCGCCTGCATCGCAAAGTTGAAGGTCATGAACTCGACGATCGGGCGCAGGCCGCCCATCGCCGCGCCCGCGCCCAATCCGGCGAAGCCATATTCGGTGATCGGCGTGTCGACCACGCGCTTGGCCCCGAACTCCTCCAGCAGCCCCTGCGTGACCTTGTACGCGCCCTGATATTCAGCGACTTCCTCGCCAATTACGAACACGCGGTCGTCGCGGCGCATTTCCTCGGCCATCGCGTCGCGCAGCGCCTCGCGCAGCGTCATGTTGGTCAGCAGCGTGCCTTCGGGCACTTCGGGCTCGTCTTTTGTGCTGGCGACGTCGGCAACCAGCGCATGCGCCGCGCCGTCGGCATTGCCCGGCGGAGTCGGCTCGGTCTGTTGCGACGCGGGCACTTCAACTTGCCCCTCTCCCCCTGCGGAAGAGGGCGACTCAGCCGTAGGCTGAGCGGGGAGAAGGGGCGAGGAGCCCGATTCCGCCCCCTCTCCCTGAGCAGCTGCGCTGCTCTGTCCCTCTCCCGCAGGGGGAGAGGGAGAAACCTCGCCTTCCCCGCTCATGATCGCGATCGCCTGCCCGACCTTCACCCCGTCGGTCCCCTCGGGGACGAGGATCTTTTCGATCACACCCTCGTCCACCGCCTCGAATTCCATCGTCGCTTTGTCGGTTTCGATCTCGGCCAAGATGTCGCCGCTGGTGACGGTGTCGCCCTCCTTGACCAGCCATTTGGCCAGCGTCCCTTCCTCCATCGTCGGGGATAGCGCGGGCATTTTAAGCTCGATCCCCATCAGTAGCTCCCGACCAAGATGTCGGTGTAGAGTTCGGCAGGCTGCGGCTGCGGCGCGTCTTCAGCGAACTTGGCGGCCGCGACCACGATATCCTTGATTTCCTTATCGATTGCCTTGAGTTCTTCCTCGCCCACGCCGAGCTTGCCGAGCGCTTCGGCAGCGTGCGCGATCGAATCATTATGCTCGCGATAGGACTGCACTTCCTCGCGCGAACGATATTTCGCCGGGTCGCTCATCGAATGGCCGCGATAGCGGTAGGTCTTGAGTTCGAGGATGATCGGCCCCTTGCCGCTGCGCGTCCACTCGAGCGCGACTTCGGCCGCCCCGCGTACCGCGAGTACGTCCATCCCGTCGACCTGCAGCCCGGGAATGCGAAAGCTTTCGCCGCGCTTGTAGAACAACGGCTCGGACGCCGAGCGCGCGACGCTGGTGCCCATCGCATATTTATTATTCTCGATCGCGTAGATCACCGGGAGGTCCCACAGCTTGGCCATGTTGAAGCTCTCGTAGACCTGGCCCTGGTTGGCCGCGCCATCGCCAAAATACGCCAGGCACACCCCGCCGTCGGCGCGATATTGGTGCGCGAAGGCGAGGCCGGTGCCGAGCGCCACCTGCGCCCCGACGATCCCGTGCCCGCCGTAAAAGCCGTGCTCGACGCTGAACATGTGCATCGACCCGCCCTTGCCCTTTGAAATGCCGGCGGCGCGGCCGGTCAGTTCGGACATGATCAGTTTGGGGTCGATGCCATAAGCGAGCATGTGGCCATGATCGCGATAGCCGGTGATGACGCTGTCCTTGCCCACCGTCATCGCGCTCTGCAGCCCGACCGCGACCGCTTCCTGGCCGATGTACAGATGGCAAAAGCCGCCAATCAGCCCCAATCCGTACAATTGCCCCGCGCGCTCCTCGAAGCGGCGGATGAGCAGCATCTGTTTGTACAGATCGAGCAGCTGGTCCTTAGACGCCCTATACCGCTTAGGCTGCGGCGGCCGCGCAATGTCCGCATCGGCGGCGGCGGCGGCGGCGGTTGATGCTTTTGATTTGGTCGAACGCGCCAAGAACAGCCCTTTCAACGGCTTGGGTCAGCGACGGTCGTATAGGTAAGCGGTCGGAAGGCGGCAAGGACGACCGCGCCGGGCTATTCGAGCGGGATGATCACTTCGTCGGGGCGGACTAGCCCGAGATCCTTGCGCACCAATTCGTCGGCCATGTCGGGATCGGCCTTGCGCGGGTCGAGAAGCGCCGAGCGGTGGCGCATCTGCGTGCGCTCCTGCTCGATCCGTTGAAGCTCGGCCTGACGCTCGCCGAGCGCGCGGTGATAGCCGCCCCACGCGAGCACGCCATTGGGCCCGGCGATGGCATGCCCGGCAAAGGTGCCGACGACGATCAACGCCAGCGCCGGCGCCGCCGAGCGGCGAATAAGCCCAAGATTGCGGTTACCTCTCCCCATCATCGACAAAAGAATCACGAAGGCCGCATGAAGGCAAGCAAAAAGAATGCTTTGGCGGATATTTCAGGGATAAAGCTGTGGATCAGCACGGCCGGTAGGCCTTGACCGCCGCCCGCCCGGGATAACGCGCGCTATCGCCAAGCTCCTCCGCGATGCGCAGAAGTTGGTTGTACTTGGCCGTGCGGTCGCTGCGCGCGAGGCTGCCGGTCTTGATCTGGCCGCAGCTCAGCGCGACCGCGAGGTCGGCGATGGTCGCATCCTCGGTCTCGCCCGAACGGTGGCTCATCACCGCGGTGTAGCCCGCGCCCTGCGCCATGCGCACCGCGGCGATGGTCTCGCTCAGCGTGCCGATCTGGTTGACCTTGATCAGGATCGAATTGGCGACGCCGTCGACGATGCCCTGTTCGAGCCGCTTGACGTTGGTGACGAACAGATCGTCGCCGACCAATTGCAATCGATCGCCGGTCCGCTCGGTCAGGTCTTTCCACCCCGCCCAATCGTCCTCGGCCATGCCGTCCTCGATCGAGGCAATCGGATAATCGGCGGCAAGCGCGATCCAGTAATCGGCCATTTCCCCCGGGGTCAGGCTCTTGCCTTCGCCCGTGAGCTCATAGCGACCGTCTTTGAAGAACTCGCTCGCCGCCGGGTCCATCGCCAGCAGCACGTCGTCGCCGGGCCGGTATCCCGCGCTTTCGATCGCGCGCAGGATATAGTCGAGCGCGTCACGCGCTGAAGCGAGGTTGGGCGCAAATCCGCCCTCATCGCCCACGCCGGTTGAAAAGCCTGCCTGGTGCAGCGCAGACTTCAGCGCGTGAAAAATTTCGGTCCCGCAGCGCAGCGCTTCGGAAAAGTCCGCGGCGCCGATCGGCATCACCATGAATTCCTGAAAGTCGATGCCATTGTCGGCATGCGCGCCACCATTGACGATGTTCATCATCGGCACCGGCAACAGATTGGCCTCGGCCCCGCCGATGTAGCGGAACAGCGGCATATCGGCCGATTGCGCTGCCGCCTTGGCCGCCGCCAGGCTGACCCCGAGGATCGCATTGGCGCCGAGCCGGCGTTTGTTCTCGCTGCCGTCGAGATCGATCAGCGCGGTGTCGAGCGCTTGCTGCTCGCTCGCATCCATCCCGGCAATGTTGCGCTGAATCTCGCCATTGACCGCGTCGACCGCCCTCCCGACGCCCTTGCCGCCCCACCGCTTCGAGTCGCCGTCGCGCAGCTCGACCGCTTCATGCGCTCCGGTCGAGGCGCCCGAGGGGACCGCCGCGCGGCCCATGCTCCCGTCCTCCAACGTGACGTCAACCTCGACCGTCGGATTGCCGCGGCTGTCGAGGATCTGGCGAGCGTGAACGTCGATGATCGCGGTCATGGCATTTGTTCTTTCGTCAGCGTAATGAACCGGCAGCTGTCCCCGCGCGGTAGATCATCAGCGGCGGAGCGCGCAACTTTCGCTGCGCCAGCCCGGAACGAAGCCGCGCGTCTCCGGGTTAAGACGAGCAAAGGAGAAGTGCGATGGCGATTACCCAACCCGATCAAGATTTGCCCGAGGGCACCGACAGCATCATTCAGGACGGCGTCAACGTCGGCGCGATCGCCACCGACCGTACGGTCAACGATGGCGATACCGGGACCCTGACGATCGACAGCGTCGACCCGGTCGGCAGCAAGGCCGGCGGCCTCAGCGAACGGCTTCGGGTCGGCGGAGAGAAGCTGTCGGGCCAGGCGGCAGACAAGGCGCGTGGGTTCGTCGGCCAGGGCCTCGAGCGCACTTCCGAAGCGCTCGCCAATGTCTCGCGGATGGTCGGCGACACCGCCGAGGGCATCGAGGAGCGGCTTGGCGCCGATTATGGCGACTATGCGCGCCGCGCCGCCGGAGCGATCGAAAACGCCGCCAACAGCCTCGCGTCGAAGAATCCCGATGAGCTGATCGAGGACACCAAGACGTTCGTCCGCAACAGCCCGGGGGTTGCTCTCGCGGGCGCCGCGGTGGTCGGCTTCGTGCTTGCCCGGCTGATCAAGTCGGGGCTTCCGGCGAGCCGTGACGACGACGCCTGACGCCGATGCTCAAGCCCGTTGATCCGCCGCCCGGCGCGCCCGGCGAGCGCCCGGTCGGTGAGCTGATTCATCAGCTGATCGAAGACGGCAAGGCCTATGCTTCGGCCGAGGTCGCGCTGGTCAAGACGATCGCTACGGAGAAAGCCCGCGCCTTGGTGCTGCCCGTGGCGCTGTTCGCCGTGGCCTTCGTGTGCGTGCTCGCGGGAATGACCGCGCTCGCGCTTGGCGTCGTCATCGCGCTTGCCAAATTCATCGGCCCATTCCTCGCCGGGCTTGCCGGGCTGGTGATCTTCGCGGCCATCGCCGGCACCCTCGCAATGTTCGCCGTGGGTCGGCTGAAAGGATCGCAGTGACCGGCACTCCCAATGACGACCGTCAGGTCGATGCCGCCCGCATCGCGGTCGAGCGCGCGCGCGCGCGGCTGATGGGCAGCGCGCATGAATTGCAGGATCGCCTGAGCCCCAAGACCCTTGCTCGTGGTGCTTGGGAAGGCGCCAAAGACAAGGGCGCCGACCTCGCCGAAGATGCGGTCGACGCGGTCCGGGCACGGCCATATGCGGCCGGCGGCGCGGTTGCTGCGCTCACTGTGTTCCTCGCGCGCGCTCCGCTGATCGACCTCGCCGCGCGCCTGTTCGGCCGCAAGCGCACCGCCAAGAAGACCCGCAAGCCCGCGGCGAAGAAAGCCGCCCCAGCCAGTAAAACGGAGACTGCGTGATGAACCAGAAAACCAAGCAAGCGCCCGACGAAGGATTCGCCGAAGCCACCCGCAAGCGCGCCATCGACGCTTACTCGAACGCCCGCGACAATGTCGCCGGAGCCGGCCGCAAGGCCGCCGACAATCTTGCCGAAGCGCCACTGATCGCGCTCGCCGGCGGAATTGCCGCGGGCGCGCTGATCGCCGCCTTGCTGCCGCGTACCGACAGCGAGACGCGCCTCGTCAAGCCGACCGCGCGCCGCGTCCGCGAGGGCGCCAAGGCCGCGTTTCAGGCGGCGCGCGACACCGGCTCCGAACGCCTCGGCGAACTTGGCCTCAACCGCGAGAAGGGCGAGGATACGCTGCGCTCGTTCCTGCGCAGTGTGACCGATGCCGCCAAGCAGTCGGCCGAGGCCGCGCTCGACGCCGCCCGTGACAAGAAATAGGCCATGGCACCGCGCGCGGTTCGCGCGGCGATAATTTCCTGCTAGCGGAGCGCGCATGAGCAAGCTTCATCTGGTCTTCGGCGGGCGGGTCAAGGATCCGCGCGGCCTCGATTACTCCGACTTGGGATCGATCGATCTGGTCGGCATTTTCGACAGCTATGCCGAGGCCGAAGACGCGTGGCGCGGCCGCGCGCAAAAGACCGTCGACGATGCCGAGATGAAATATGTCATCGTCCACCTCCACCGCTTGCTCGAACCCGACGGCGAAAACGCGGCGCCCGCCGTGGCGAGGTCGAACGCCGACGTTCACGCCCCGCGATAGCGCCACAGGAGCAGCGGGCGCTGGAGCAGCAGCCCCGCCGCGAATCCGCCAATGTGCGCCGGAGTCGCGAGCAAATAGCCCTGCCCGCCGGCAAGCCAGCCCATGGCGATCTGCAGCAACACCCATGCCGCCATCAGCCATAACGCGTTGATCCAGCGATTGAGCCGCGCCGAGCTGGTGACCTGCTTGGGGCGTCCGAAGCTCAGCGAATAAGCCCCAATCACCGCGCTGATCGCGCCACTCGCGCCGACCATTGGGCCGGTCCCCAGCGGATCGACCGCAAACTGCGCCGCCGCCGCGGCATAAGCGCCCGCCACATACAGCACGAGCAGACTCGGCCAGCCGAGGATGCGCTCGACCGCCGCGCCGCACCACAACAGCATCAGCATGTTGAAGCCCAAATGGACCAGCCCCGAGTGGACCAGCGTCGCACTCAAAGGCGTCAGAAATGCGGGTACTGCCGCCCACGGCACCGCGACGCCGCTCAATCGCGCCGGGATGAACCCCAGCGCCAGCGCCGCGGAATCGGGCGCGGCAACCACCGCCGCGATCAACCAGGCGAGCACCGTCACCACGGTCAGCGCGACCGTCGCGGTGCGCGCGACCCCGGCCATCGAACTGGCGGCGGTGTCCCTCAAACGAACTCGATCTTCTTGATCTGATAATAGCGGTCGCCCGACGGCGCCGAGACTTCGACTTCCTCGCCCGACTGGCGTCCGATCAAAGCGCGTCCGAGCGGCGAATTGTAACTGATCCGCCCGACCTTGGCGTCGGCCTCAACCTGCCCGACGAGCTGATATTTGATCGTTTTGCCGTCTTCGTCCTTGAGCGTGACGGTCGCCCCGAACAGCACCTTGTCGCCGCTCAGCGAAGTCGGGTCGATGAGCTGCGCGCGGCTGAGTTGGTCCTCGATGTCGGCGATGGTCGCCTCGATCTGGCCCTGGCGTTCTTTGGCAGCATGATATTCGGCATTCTCGCTGAGATCGCCGTGCGCGCGCGCGACCTCGATCGCCTCGACCACTTCGGGCCGTTCGGCGCGCAAGCGCTTGAGCTCACCCTCCAGCTTGGCATGGCCTTCAGCCAGCATCGGCACCTTATCGGCACTCGCCATGTCGTAATCCTTTGTTTGAAAAACTGCCCGGAGCGCGACCCCGAATGAGCGCGCCGGCCGGCCGGCAGATGATGGGGGATGGGTGTTGGTTAGGCCGAATAATAGGACTGTAACGAAGCGACTTCAAGCGCATGTCCGCGCGCCGCCTCGATCGCATGTGCCGCGGCGAGGCTCGCCGCCGCCGTGGTGAAGTATGGCACCTTGCGATTGAGGGTCGTCGCGCGGATCGAATAACTATCCTTGAGCGACTGCCAGCCCTCGGTGGTGTTGAACACCAATTGCACCCCGCCATCGACCAACCGATCGACGATATGCGGTCGCCCCTGCGCCACCTTGTTGACCTTCTCGATCGGAATTCCCTGCGCCGCGAGATGATCGGCGGTTCCGCCCGTGGCGATGATCTTGAAGCCAAGCTCGATCATCAGTCGTGCGGCGGGCAGGATATGCTCCTTGTCGCTATCCTTGACCGAGATGAACACCGCGCCGCTGTCGGGAAGAATAACCCCGACCCCAAGCTGCGACTTGGCGAAGGCGATATCGAAATCGCGATCGATTCCCATCACTTCTCCGGTACTCTTCATTTCCGGTCCCAACACCGGATCGGTTCCCGGGAAGCGCGCGAACGGGAAAATGCTCTCCTTGATCGCGACATAATCCAGGTCGCGGTCGATCGGCAGGTAAGCGTCGAGCGACTCCCCCGCCATCACCCGCGTCGCGATCTTGGCGATTGGCCGCCCGATCGCCTTGGCCACGAACGGCACCGTCCGGCTGGCGCGCGGATTGACCTCGATCAGGTATACCGCCTCGTCCTTGACCGCGAACTGGATGTTCATCAGCCCCTTGACCCCCAAGGCCAGGGCCAGTGCCTCGGTCTGGCGCTCGATCTCGGCGATCACCGCGGGGCTCAGGCTGTAGGGCGGGA
>JBDSTQ010000222.1:0-10210 GCA_039928195.1 Sphingomicrobium sp. | reverse complement strand
CCAGGTTTCGTGGCCGGTGCGCGCGAAAAGCCCCCTGGATGCGGCGGCCATCGGGCGCGAACACCGCATAAAGCATGCGACTTGGCGACGCCGACAACTCGCGCTCGGCGATTGCCTCACGCAGCTCGCCCGCGCCGCCTGTGCGATATTCGTCGACCAACGTCCGCGCTTCGTCGGCGGCGCTCGCATCGATCTGACGCAGCGCGGCGACGTGCATTACGCCGAACACGACCGCGCCAAGCGCGGCGAGCCCGATCGCATAAGCGCCGAAATTGGCGAATGCGATGCGATAGGCGGCGCTCGCGCGCCAATTACGCATCGTCGGCCATCCGATACCCCGCTCCGCGCACGGTTTCGATCGCATTGGCCTTGCCGCCGTCGTTCAATTTGGAGCGCAGGCGACTGATGTGGGTGTCGACGATGTTGGTCTGCGGATCGAAATGATAGCTCCATACGCGCTCGAGCAGCATGGTTCGGGTGACCACCTTGCCGCCCTCGCGCATGAGTTCCTCAAGAATGCGGAATTCGCGCGGCTGGAGGGCCACCGCGACGCCGTCGCGCACGACGTTGCGCTTCATCAGGTCGACCACGATACCGCGATGTTCGAGCCGCGTTGGCGCCGTGTGCAGCGGCTTGCGCCGGGCGAGCGCATTGACCCGCGCGGCGAGCTCGGAAAAGGCGAATGGCTTGACCAGATAATCGTCGGCGCCGGCTTCGAGGCCGCCGACGCGATCCTGGATCCGGCCCAGCGCGGTCAGCATCAGGACCGGGGTTTCGACGCCGCCGGCACGCAACCGCTGGAGCGCGGAAACGCCGTCGAGGCCGGGCAGCATGCGATCGAGGATGGCGATGTCGAACTCCTCGACCAGCAGCAGGTGAAGCGCATCGATGCCATTGCCGGCGACGACGACATTATGGCCGAGTTCACCCAGCCCTTGCTGGATGAACCCGGCCGTGTCGCGATCGTCTTCGGCAATGAGGATTCTCATCCGGCGAAGCTCCGTTCGGCCTTAGTCGTGGTCGACTTTGCCTTCGGACTTGTTCTCGACCACCTTGCCGGTGCGCCCGTCGATACCGATCTCCTGGACATTGCCAGGCTGCTGGATATCGAACGAATAGCGCCAGCCGCCGCCTTCATTTTCATATTCGCTGGAGATGATTTTGCCTGGTGCGAGCTTAAGCGCCGTGGCGCGGGCGTGGGCCATCGAGATTTTCGGGGTCGGCGCCTTGGCCGCGAGCGCGCTCGATGCGCCGAGTGCGGACGCGATGGCGATGATGTGAATGAACTCACGCATGTTTGGCTCCTGATGAGGGACTGAGGAAGCCGTCGTCTAGCACTCGCGGTCAGCGCCCGCGATTTCGGAAACTATACAAATTCCCAATCTTCGCCGCGCAACAATTCGCCGCGCCACGCTCAGGCGGCGATGTCGTAGGGTTCGATCTCGCCGCTGAGATATTGATTGCGCGCCTTGGTCCGGCTCAATTTGCCCGAGCTGGTGCGCGGCAGCGTCCGCGGGGGGACGAGCTCGACCACCGGCGTGATCCCGGTGATCGCGCGCACGCGCTCGCGGATGTCGTCGCGCAGCCGGCCGCGCTCGGCGGGATCGCTGACGCGGCAATGGACCAGCACCGCGGGGGTCTCCTCGCCCGCCGGGCCGGTGATCGCGAAAGCCGCGATGTCGCCCGCCTTGAAACCGGGCAATTGCTCGACCGCCCATTCGATGTCCTGCGGCCAATGGTTGCGGCCGTTGATGATGATCATGTCCTTGGCGCGGCCGACGATGAAGATGTAGCCTGACGACAGATAGGCCATGTCGCCAGTGTCGAGCCAATGATCGTCACTGAGGCATTCGGCGGTGGCTTGCTCGTCGCGGAAGTACCCCGCCATCACGCTCGCCCCGCGCACATACAGCTTGCCGATGTCGCGGTCGGGCACCAGCGCGCCGTCGTCGCCGCGAATTTCGACTTCCATGCCGCTCACCGGCTTGCCGCAATTGACCACCGCACGGTAGCGGCGCGGGCGGCCGTCGGCGTCCTCGGGCTGGCCCGACAGCGCCTGCTCCTCGACCAGTTCGAGCCGGATGCCCTCGCCCGGGGGCATCAACGACACCGCCAGCGTTGCCTCGGCGAGCCCGTAGCTCGGGCAAAAGGCGCTTGCGGCGAAGCCCGCGGGGGCGAAGCAATCGACGAACGCCTGCATCACGTCGGGGCGGATCATGTCGGCGCCATTGCCCGCGATGCGCCAGCGCTTGAGGTCGAAGCGGTCCTCGGCGCGGGTCTGGCTGCTCATCCGCCGCGAGCAAATGTCGTAACCGAAGGTCGGCGAATAACTCAACGTGGTCCCCGGATTGCGCGTGATCAGGTCGAGCCAGGCAAGCGGCCGCCGCGCGAAATCCTCGGTCTTCAAATAATCGACCGACATCTGGTTGGCCATCGGCGACAGGAAACAGCCGACCAGCCCCATGTCGTGATACCACGGCAGCCACGACACGCAGCGGTCGCTATCCTTAAGCTCGAGCCCGAGCCCGTGCGCGCGGAGGTTGTCGAGCAGCGCATGATGGGTGACCGCGACCCCGTGCGGGAAGCGCGTCGAGCCGCTTGAATATTGCAGATAGGCGATGGCGCTCCCCGCCGCCTGCGGGAGCACGGCGGAGGCGTCGGGCGCGATCTCGTCAAGCCGTTCCCACGCGCGGCCCGACAGGCCGAGCTGGCGCGCCGCCTCGCCGGCAAAATCCTCAAGGTCGGCGGGGTACAGCAACAGCGCCGGATCGCAGCTTTGCAGCTGGACCTTCAACTGCTCGATATATGCCCCGCCGCCGCCGAAGCTGGTCGGCAGCGGCAGCGGCACCGGCCACGCCCCGGCATAGACCGCGGCAAAGAAAGCGGCGGCGAATTCGGGACCAGTCTCGGCGACCAACGCGATGCGCTCGCCGGGCACCATGCCGAGCGCGATCAAGCGCCGCGCCAGCGTCAGCGCGTCGTCGCGCAGCTCGGCATAAGGATAGTTTCGCGTCAGCGTTCCGCGGGCGTCGTGGAAATTAAGCCCGCGCGTGCCCTGCGCGGCATAATCGAGCGCCTCGCCAAGGGTGGCGAAATCGGCGATCCGGCGCGGCAGGCGGTCGAGCGTCGGTGTGGCGCCCGGCGGCGACAGCGCGTTCGCTGGGGCATTGCGGTCGAGCACGCCGGCTTCCTTCTTGTGGCAAGGGCTTCGTGATGGTCGGCGAGTGTGGCACAAAAAGGGCGATGCGCCCGCCCCGCGACCGGCCCCGGGTCCGTAAGGAACTCGACGAGCAAGCGCTCGGCGCGCTCGCGCTGCGCTATGTCGAGCGCTTCGCCACCACCCGCCACAAGCTCGCCGTCTATCTCCAGCGCAAGATTCGCGAGCGCGGGTGGAGCGGCGACCGCGCGCCCGACCTCGCCGCGCTTGCCGAGCGCTTCGCCGACCACGGCTATGTCGACGATGCCGCCTTCGCTTTGGCCAAGGCGCGCAGCCTGACCGGGCGCGGCTACGGCCGCCGGCGGGTGAGCGACACCCTGCGCGTCGCCGGAGTCGACGAGGCCGACGCCGCCGCCGCGCGCGACCTCGCCGACGAGCATAAGGTGAGCGCCGCGCTACGCTTCGCCGAACGGCGCGGGATCGGACCCTTTGCCACTGCCGCGCCGGCCGATCCCAAGGCGCGCGACAAAGCGATCGGGGCAATGCTTCGCGCCGGTCACGGCTTTGCACTGGCGCGCGCGATCGTGGCATTGGCGCCGGGCGACGCATTCGATCCGGAGGAACTTTCGCAGATCGATTAACATACCGATGCGTAAAGTCGGTTGGCCGACACTAGTCAGCCATGATAGTGGTGACTTGTGGGACTCGCTCAAGCAGCGCAGCCGGGGATGGAGGCACCGTTCACGATGGAGAGCGTCGAAGACGACTCTGCGGGGGTCGAGCTGGCGCCGATCAGCGGGCGGATGAAGTGGTTCGACTCGGCGCGCGGCTTCGGCTTTCTGGTCAGTGACGACATCGACGGCGACGTGCTGATCCATTTCAGCGTGCTCCGCGAACATGGCCGCCGCAGCGTGCCCGAAGGCGCGATCCTCGAATGCGTCCCGGTACGCCTCAAGCGCGGCCTCCAGGCGCGCAAGATCCTCTCGATCGACCTGTCCACGGCCTTGCCAGCGCCGCCGCGCTCGGCCATTCCGGCGAGCGACCGTGCCGACCGCAAGGCCCTTGCGGATGCGGCCGGAGAGTTCGAGCCGGTGGAAGTCAAATGGTTCAATCGCGTGCGTGGCTATGGCTTCGTCAAACGTCCCGGCGACGACGGCCAGGATGTGTTCGTGCACATGGAAACGGTGCGCAGCGCGCATCTCCCCGACCTGCAGCCGGCGCAATGGATCGAGGCGCGGATCGCGCCGAGCGGCAAGGGCCTGACCGCGGTCGAAGTGCGCAGCTCCGACGAGCCGCCCGAATAGCCGCGCTTTTGGCGGTCGCGTCGTGCAGCCCCGCGGCGCCCGCCAACAATGCCGGAAGCGACCGCGTGGCAATCGCGCGTGCATCCGCCGATCCGGGCGCGCAGACCGGCCTGATGGAAGTTCCGCTGACGATTCGCACAGCCACGGCGAAGCGCCGTTTCACCGTCGAGGTCGCGGCGACCTACGAGCAGCAGGCAACCGGGATGATGTTCCGCCGTTCGGTCGCCCCCGATCGCGGGATGATTTTCCCCTACGATCCGCCGGCGGCGGTCGCCTTCTGGATGAAGAACACGCTGATCCCGCTCGACCTCATTTTCATCCGCGCCGACGGGACGATCGCGCGCATCGCCGCCAATGCGGTGCCGCTGTCGCTGGAGCTGGTGCCGGCGGGCGAGCCGGTCGCGGCGGTGCTCGAAATCGCCGGCGGCCGCGCGGCTGAACTCGGCATTCGCGAGGGTGACCGGGTGAGATGGTAGGTCTGCTTTGGGTGGAGAGCGGACATTAATGAATTTCTGCGAACAGCCTCCTTTTGAGGAAGCTGGATGCTCTCCGTCGCCATGCTCCTTGGCTTTCTTGCCGCAACGGTCGCCACGTTCCTCGCGGTAAAGAAGCGTAGTTTCAGGTGGTTGTTGATAGCCCTGCCATTCTTGCTCGCGCCACTCGCGATATATGCGGTCATCGTTTACGCGTGCTTTGTGCAAGGGCGGTGTTCCTAAAGCCAATGTCCGCAACGGGTGCAAAGCGGACATTCGCGCGATCGACCCCCGCATCGGCTGCGCGCTTGCACATCGGGCGGTGGCGGGGCAAACGCGGCGGCGATGGGTTTCTGGTCGAAAACATTCACCTGGTGGAACGGCGCCACGGTCGGCACCGCTTTGTTCACCCGCCGCCACGGCGCCGAGGTCGGGCGCGATTCTGCGGGCAATATCTACTTTGAGGGCAAACAGGACCGCGCCCGGCGCTGGGTGATCTACGCCGGCAGCAATGACGGCAGCGTGGTCCCCCCGGCGTGGCAGGCGTGGCTGCGCGGGACGATCGCCGATCTGCCCGACAAGGCGCTTCCGCCGGTGCGCCATTTTCAGGTCGAGCCGACCGCCAATCTGACCGGCACGATGGCCGCGTTCCGCCCCGATGGCGCGCTTGGCAGCGGCAAATTGCGCCCCGCGGCGACCGGCGATTATGAGCCGTGGATCCCCGAATAAGGTGCGCGCACGGACATTGATCCTGAGCTGTGCCGCGCTTGGCCTGGCCGCGTGCGGACCGAGCGCCAAGCGTCAGGCCGCGCCCAAAGCGCCGGCGGCCAAGGCGCGCGCGCCGCGTACCAATCAGGCGGGGGTCACGCCGATGGCCGAGCGGGTCGCGATCCTCGGCGTGCTCAACAAGCGCAACGGGATCGTCCGCGACGTCGCGCTGCGTCCGGGCCAGGCGGCGCGGTGGAAGGATCTGCTGATTCGCCTGCGCGCGTGCGAGACGACCGCGCCGTGGGAGGCCGAGAAACTGACCGGCGCCTTCGTCCAGGTCAGCGTCCAGCGCAGCGACGGCCAATGGAATCGCGTGTTTTCGGGCTGGCTGTACAAGGAATCGCCGTCGCTCAACGTGGTCGAGCATCCGGTCTACGATGTCTGGCCCAAAAGCTGCGCGATGACATATCCCGCGGGCCCCGCCGCGCCGGCGACGCCGGTGACGTCGAGCAACCGGTCGAGCGCGCCGAAGTCGGCCGCACCGCCGCGCCGCGCCCGCCCGTCGCCCGCTGCTGCCCCACCGCCACCGACGCCGGCGCCCGCGCCGAGCGCCGCCGAGAGCAACGCGATATAGGTTTCGCGCGGCACGCTGACCGCGCCCAACGAAGCGAGATGGTCGGTCATGAACTGGCAATCGAGCAGGCTGAAATTGCCCGCCTTGAGCCGCGCGACGAGCCACGCCAGCGCGACTTTCGAGGCGTCGGTCCGGCGGCTGAACATGCTTTCGCCGAAGAATGCGCGGCCGAGCTTGACCCCGTACAGCCCGCCGACCAGTTCGCCCCCCCCGTGCGCATCGGCATCCCAAACCTCGATCGAATGCGCGTGGCCCGACGCGTGGAGCGCGAGCATCGCGCGCTCGATCCCGGCATTGATCCAGGTCTCCTCGCGCATCGCGCAGGCGGCGATGACCGCGCCGAAATCGCGATCGCGCGTGACGGTGAACATGCCCGCGCGGACGGTGCGGCGAAGCGAGCGCGAGAGGTGAAAGCCGTCGAGCGGAAGGATCGCGCGGTTGCGCGGCTCGACCCAGAATAATTCCTCGGCCGAGCGGCTGTCGGCCATCGGGAAAATGCCCGCGGCATAGCCCTGCAACAGCAAGCGCGGATCGAGCCGGGTCATCTACCCCCATTTCCGTTTTTCCCGCGAACGCGGGAACCCCGCTCCTCTGACTTTGGGAGTAGAAGCAAGCGGGATCCCCGCTTGCGCGGGGATGACGATCGTTGGAAAGCTTCACCGATCACAAAATCTCCCGGACTACGTCCTGCGGGCGGCACAGGCGCACGCCCTTGGCGGTCTCGACCAGCGGGCGATTGATCAGGATCGGGTGCGCGACCATCGCGTCGAGGATTTGCTCATCGCTCACGTCGTCGCTGGTAAGGCCCAATTCTTCGGCCAGCGGTTCTTTGGCGCGCAGGCCTTCGCGCGGCGAGATTCCGGCGGCAGCGTACAGGCGCTCGAGCTCCGACCGCGCCGGCGGCGCCTTCAGATATTCGATTACATTCAGCTCCGCGCCGGCCTCGCGGAGGATTTCGAGTGTCTTGCGCGAGGTTCCGCACTTCGGGTTGTGATAGATTGTCGCCTTCATCGTCGCGCTCCTTGCCGATGCCCCAAACTGGCTGATTTTGCGGCGGAATGGCCGTATTCTGCGGTTGAACTTTGTCCCGCTCGCGGAACGATGTTGCGACCGTGTCGTTCCTGTGAACGTGGCATGCGTGCGTCGGCCGGAACAGCCGGCCAGTTGCGCGTGCTCGGTCAGATCAAACAGAACGGGAGATTAAGCGATGCGGAAATCCATGATTGCACTGGCACTGGCCAGCACTGTTACGCTGAGCGCTTGCGCCAGCAACCCCCGCAACGGCGATATCGCGCAGGGCGCGGCGATCGGCGCGGCCGGCGGCGTTGCCGCTGGAGCGTTGATTCCCGGCGTGAGCGTGATCGAAGGCGCCGCGGTCGGCGCGGCGATCGGCGGCCTCGGCGGCGCTTATTGGAGCGACAGCAACAACGACGGCTATGTCGATGGCTATACTTCCAACGGTCAATATTATGCCGGTCAGCCGCAGGGCTATGACCCGACGCTTCGCCGCGTTGCCGGTGGTGCGCTTGGCGGCGCTGCGCTGGGCGCGGCCGCGGGTGCGTTGATCCCGGGTCTCGGCATCCTCGAAGGCGCCGTGATCGGTGCTGCTGTTGGCGGCGTTGCCGGCGGCATCTGGGCCGACCGCGACAATGACGGCCGGGTAGACGGCTACGTCTATAACGGGCAATATTATGCCGGTGGGCCGCCTGCTGGTGCTCCTGCGCCGGCGCCGATGACTCCGACGCGGAGCGGCGAGCGCGGCTAATTAGGCTTCCCGTCGAAGCATGATGCTTCGACGGGACCTTATTCGCGGAGACGTCGTGAAAAGTTTGCGTATCCCGTGCACCGGCATCGCGCCGGTGCACTTTTTTAAAGCCCTCGGCGGGGTTGCAGCCAGCGTGATGCTCGCCGCGGCACCGTTTGGCTCGAGCGCGGCCGAGGCCAAAGCCGCGCCCGTCAAAGTGGCGGCGGCGTCGCCCCGCATGCCGTTCGGTCAGGGCGTCGGCGACTTTTACCGCATGCGCCGCGATGCCTTGCTGTGGCTCGCCCCGGGCGCGGGGACCGCCGCGCCGCAACTGATCGAAATGCTCAAAGGTTCGGCGGTCGACGGGCTCGATCCCACAGTCTATCGCACCGACGAACTCGATGCCGCGCTGCGCTCGGTGGCGGGGTCGACCGACCGCGCGGCGTTGCTCCGCGCCGATCGCATGCTGTCCGACGCCTTCGCGCGCTACGTCCGCGATCTCCGGCGCAATCCCGACATCGGCATCATCTATATCGACAGCAGCCTCAAGCCGGTTTCGCCGTCGCCGTTCGCGGCTTTGATCGAGGCCGCTTCGGCGCCGTCGCTGGCCGACTATGTCGCGCGCGCCGGCTGGGCCAACCCGCTGTACGGCGAGCTCCGCCGCGCGCTGACAACGCGCAATTTCGCCACTCCGCACGAGGAGCAAACGCTCAAGCTCAACCTCGAGCGCGCCCGCGCTCTGCCCGCCGGCAAGGGCCGCTACATCCTCGTCAACGCCGCCGAGCAACGGCTGTTCACCTTTGAAAACGGGCGTCAGCTCGATGCCATGAACGTCGTCGTCGGCAAGCCCAAGAATCCGACCCCGATGATGAGCGCCTACATGCGCTTCGCCGCGCTCAACCCCTATTGGTACGTTCCGCCCGACCTCGCCGCCGAGCGCATCGCGCCCAAGGTGCTCAATCAGGGCCTCAAATATCTCGACGAACTCGGCCATCAGGTGATGACCGACTGGACCGCCGACGCGACGGTAATCGACCCCCGGACGATCGACTGGAAAGCCGTCGCCGCGGGCAAGACCGAGGTCCGCATCCGCCAGCTGCCGGGACCGCATAATTCGATGGGGCGGATGAAGTTCATGTTTCCCAACGAGGAGGGGATTTACCTCCACGACAATCCCGAGCGCGAACTCTTTTCGGAGGCGTCGCGCCTGTATAGCGGCGGCTGCGTCCGGCTTGAGGACGCCGCGAGGCTTGGCCAGTGGCTGTTCGGCAAGCCGCTGGTGTGGGAAGGCGCCGGGACCGAGGAGCAGGTTGCACTGCCCGATCCGGTACCGGTCTACATCACTTATTTGACGGCCAAGCCGGGCGCGTCGGGAATTGCCTATTTCGACGATATTTACGGTCGCGATGCGGCGCGGCTGGCCCAGCTCGGATTGACCGCGACCGAGGCGGTCGCGGGGCGCTGATCATAGCGACCAGGTGGCGACATATTCCAGTTGAAAGGGGATCGGCCGGCCGTGGTCGTCGAGCGCGGGCCGGAACCCCAGCCGCTGGGTGATCAGCGGGCACAGGCCGCGGTCGACCACCGCATCTCCGCTTGAGCGGACCACGCGGCAATTCGACGGCGCGCCACTGGCTTCGACCTTCAGCGAGACGATCGCGCGCCCGGCGGGCAGCCGGTCGGCCGCGAGCTGGCGATAATCGCCGCGGCTGAGGTTGCGCACCAGCCGCGCGGGGGTGAAGCGCGAGTAATCCGCGCCGTCGCCTCCCGGGCCAGTGCCGCTGCCACCGGCGCCGGTGCCGGTGCCGCTGACCCCCGCGCCCGAGCTTGCCGCGCTGCCCGTTCCCGCGACCTTGGCGGCGACGATCGGTGACGGGATCGGCAGCCGCGGTTGCGGCGCGACCACCGGCGAGGCTTCGGCGCGCTTGGCCGGAGCGCCCGCCTCGAGCTTGGCGCGCGAGGGTCTGGTCGCGGGCGGCGGTCGCTCGATCGGCGGCGGCGGCGGCGGCTCGCGGATGTCGAAGGTCTGCAAGCGCTCGACCGCCTGGCGGACGAGGTGAACGTTCAATCCGGTGACGATGATCGCGGCGAGCGCGGCGTGGACCGCGACGACCGCGCCGATCGCTTTCGCCCGGTCGGGCCGGTTGGCGGTTCCGCTATAGCTGGGCATGACTCGTCGGCATGATCCTT
>JBDSTQ010000221.1:0-9755 GCA_039928195.1 Sphingomicrobium sp. | reverse complement strand
GCCCGAGGACGTAAAAGCCGAAGGCGACGCGCTGGCCGGCTTCGGCGCGCGCCTCGGCCGAGATCAACGGGGCGAAGGTCAGCAATTGGACTTCGGCGGCCGCGGCGTCGTTGATCTTGATCAGCGGATCGAGCGCGGCGCGCAATTCGTCCGCTGGCGGTTCGCCCGACACCGGCCGTGCGCGATATCGCACCGGGGCCGAGCCGAGACTGATCGTGCGGCGCTCGGGAAAGTAAGCCAATGGCTCGGTCGCGCCGCGGCTTTGCGCCATACGCGTGAGCTGCGCGGCGTGGGGAAGTTCGGGCGCTTGCGCGATCAGCGCGGTCAGCGCGGTAACATCGACCGCGGGCGAACCCTTGGCGGTGAACAGTTCGGCCTTGGCGACGGGGGTCAGGAGGCTGGCTGGAAGCACCCCGATGCCGGCCTGGGCCGACGTCCAATTGCCGCCGTCGATCGCATCGAACACGCCGCGCCAATCTTTGGGGATGACGATCGTCGGCACTGGCGGCGCGGCTGGCAGAGCAACGGGAGGAGGACTTAGCGCCGGCGCCAGGGGATCCGCGACGGGGGCTTGCGCGGCAAGCGGGCCCGCAGCGAACAAGGCGGTGGTCAGGAACAGCACCGGCTTCACGCATCTTCCTCCATCAACAACAGCAAATCTTCCCATGCCCGCGGCTTATCTAACGTCCGGTGAATCAAGTGGCGCGGATGGAAGGTCGCGACCGCCGGCACGCCCTCGACCTTGTGGCGATGACCGCGCGCGGCGAGCAAACCTTTGCCGAGCAACGCCTGGCACGGCGCTTCGCCGAGCAGCAATAAGCGCTGCGGGCGGGCGAGGCGGAGATGCTCGCGCGCAATTTCGGCGCAGGTTTCGAGGTCGGCGCCGCGCAATTTCGCGCCGGGCGCGTGGAAACAGGACAGCGACGCACAATAAGCGTCGTCGGCGCTGATCCCGGCTGCGGTGAGCATCGCCCGCGCGAGCAGCCAGCAGTCGCCGCTAAGCGGTTGACCGGCGGCAGCGTCCTCGGCGCTCGGCATTTCGGCGAGCAGCATGACCGGCGCTTGCTCGGTGCCCCGCGGCAACACACGGCGCGGGTCGGTGCCGCGCAGCGGGAGCGCATCGCTCTGTTCGAGCCACAAGCGGAACTGTTCGAGGTTCTGGTGGGGCTCTCGCGCTTGGCTGACAGGAGCGGCGATGCCCGGCGCCGACCGGGCCGGCGCGGGCTTCAACCAGTTGCGCGCGTCTTCGCCGATAGCGCCGTCGACGCCCGCCTGGAGCCACCAGGAAAGCGCGCTTTTAGCCTCGGCGAGGCTGATGTCTTGTCCGGTCCCACCCACGCCGCATCCCTCTGAGCCATTGACGGCGCGGTCAAGGAATTGGCAGGGCGGACGAGTCGAGATGTTCCGTCTGCGCGACAAGAGGTGCGAATGAACGAGCGCGAGTCGATGCAATATGATGTGGTGGTGGTCGGCGGCGGGCCCGCCGGCCTCAGCGCCGCGATCCGCTTGAAGCAGCTCGCCGCCAACGCCGGGCGCGAGGTCAGCGTATGCGTGCTCGAAAAAGGCGGCGAGATCGGCGCGCACATCCTGTCGGGCGCGGTGCTCGATCCAATCGCGCTCGATGAGCTCATTCCCGAGTGGAAGGACAAGGGCTCGCCGCTGACGGTTCCAGTGACCGAAAATCACCATTGGGTGCTGACCGACAGGCGCAAATGGGCGCTGCCCGAATGGGCGATGCCGCCGTTCATGCGCAATCACGGCACCTACACGCTCAGCCTGGGCAATTTTTGCCGTTGGCTGGCGACCCAGGCCGAAGTGCTCGGGGTCGAGATCTTCCCCGGCTTTCCGGCGTCGGAAATCCTGTTCAACGAGGATGGCTCGGTCAAGGGCGTCGCGACCGGCGACATGGGCGTGTCGCGCGACGGCGAGCGCCGCGCCGACTATCAGCCGGGGATCGAGCTCCACGCCCGCTATACTTTCTTCGCCGAGGGCGCGCGCGGCCATCTGACCAAGCGGCTGACCGAACTGTTCGGGCTGCGCGACGACAGCGGACCGCAGGTTTTCGGTCTTGGTGTCAAAGAGTTATGGGATGTTCCTGCGGAACGGCATAGACCCGGACGAGTGATCCATACGCAGGGCTGGCCGCTGACCGACGCGTGGGGCGGGGGCTTTCTTTATCATCAGGAGAATGGCCAGGTGGCGCTCGGCTTCGTCGTCGCGCTCGATTATTCCAACCCCTATCTGTCGCCGTTCGAGGAAATGCAGCGGTGGAAGACGCACCCCGCGGTGCGCGGCGAGATCGAGGGCGGGCGGCGCGTGTCCTACGGCGCGCGGGCGATCAACGAGGGCGGCTATCAGGCGATTCCCAAGCTGGTGTTTCCGGGCGGCGCGCTGATCGGCTGCTCGGCGGGTTTCGTGAACGTGCCGCGAATCAAGGGCACGCACACCGCGATGAAGTCCGCGATGCTCGCCGCCGAAGCCGCGTTCGAGGCTATTTCCGCGGACCGCAGCGGCGACGCGCTCGACGCCTATCCCGCGGCGCTGCATTCCAGCTGGATCGTCAAGGAGCTCCGCCAAGTGCGCAATGCCCAGCCGGCGGTCGCGCATTGGGGCGGGCTGCTCGGAACGCTCTATGCCGGGCTCGACCTGTGGCTCAACGCGCTACGCATCGGCGTGCCGTGGACCTTGAAGCACAAGGCCGATCACACGCGTCTCAAGCGCAAGGAGCATGTCCATCGAATCACCTATCCCAAGGCCGACGGCGTGCTAACCTTCGACCGCTTGTCGTCGGTGTTCGTGTCGAACACCAATCATGCCGAAGATCAGCCGGTTCACCTGGCGCTCAAGGACGCGAACGTGCCGACCGCAATCAACTTGCCCGTCTATGCCGGGCCCGAACAATTTTATTGCCCAGCCGGCGTGTATGAATATGTCGATGGTGGGAATGGCGAGGAGCGCTTGCAGATCAACGCGCAAAATTGCGTTCACTGCAAGACATGCGACATCAAGGATCCGACCCAGAACATAAACTGGGTTACTCCCGAAGGCGGTGGAGGCCCCAATTACCCGAACATGTAAATGGCTGAGCGGCGCGGCGCTGGTGGTGGTGGCGGCAAGTCCGGCCACGGCTTCGACCTGGCGCGCCCCGAGCGATCCGGCGCGCGCCTATATCGAGGCGCGCGCGGCGGGGATGAATGGCGAGCATGCGCGCTCGGCCGATCTGCTCGCGACGATTGCGCAAAGCACCCCCGGCGAGCCCGATGTGGCGCGCAAGGCGCTCACCGAAGCGCTTGGTGCGGGACGAATGGACCTCGCGCTGCAGCTGGCCCGGTCAACCGCGGCAACCAAGCTGCCGAGCGACGCGCGGCTGCTGCTGGTGGCCGATGAATTGCGTCGCAAGCGACCGGGCGATGCGCTGCGCTGGCTCGCGGTGACCGGCGAAAGCGGCGACCTGCAATTCCTCGCGCCGCTGATCAATGCGTGGTCCGCGGCCGACGCCGGCGACGCCACGCGCGCGCTCGCGGCGCTCGACCAGATCCCCGCCAACAGCCTGCTCGGTCCGCTGCGCGCCGAGCACCGCGCTTATATTTTGCTCAAGTTGCGGCGGACCGCAGAAGCCGAAACCTTTGCCCGCCGCGCGATCGGGAGCGCTGGAGCACGCGAGGGCCGGATCCGCGTCGCTCTGGCCGATGGCTTCCTGGCCGCCGGCGACCGCGCACGCGCGCTGGCCATGGTCGAGGGACCGAATGCCGCCGCCGCCGCGGTCCGCACACGAATTGCTACGGGGCGCGTGGAAGGGGAAAATGTCGACACCGCGGCCAAGGCGCTGAGCGAAGCGCTGACCGCTTTCGGCGGCGATCTGGCCCGGCTGCAGCGCGGGGTGGCACCGGTCGGACTGGTGCAGGTCGCGCGCTACGCCAACCCGGCGAACAGCAGCGCGACGGCGCTGGTGGCGCTGTTGCTCGACGCGCAGGACCGTTCGCCCGAGGCATTGGCACTGTTGCAGGCGGTTCGTCGCGACGACCCGTTGATCGCCCAGGTGCGCGATATTCAGGTCAAATTGCTCAACGATAACAAGCAATTTCCCCAGGCGTTCGCAATCGCTTCGGCGGCCGCGGCGATGCCCGGGGCAAGCTCGGGCGATTTTTCGCGGCTTGGCGACGTCTATGCGGCGATGAAGCGCCATGCCGACGCCGCCGATGCCTATGGCCGCGCGGTGGCGACCGAACGCGCACAAGGACCGAGCAGCGAGCTGTGGACGCTGCTGTTGCTGCGCGCGAGCGCGCTGGAGGACGCAGGGCGCTGGCCCGAGGCCAAGCAGGCGCTGGAAGAAGGGCTGGTGATTGCTCCCGACCAGCCGTTGCTGCTCAACTTCCTCGGCTACGGCAAGCTCGAGCGAAAGGAAGATATGGACGGCGCCGAAGCGATGATCCGCAAGGCGAGCGAGCTCGCGCCCGACGACGCTTCGATCACCGATTCGCTCGGCTGGGCGGAGTATAAGCGGGGCAAGCTGACCGACTCGATCGCGACGCTTCAGCGCGCCGCCGAAAAAGATCCCGATCAGGCCGAGATCCACGAGCATCTGGGCGATGCTTTGTACAAATCGGGCCGGCGGTTCGAAGCTCGCTTCGCGTGGGAAGCCTCGCTGATTACCGCCGAGGACGATATCGCGAAACGCGTGCGGGCCAAGCTAATTAGCGGAATGAGCGAAGCGAACGCGGCACCTTGACCGCGGCGCGCGTCATCGCGGCGACCAAGCTCAATCTGGCGTTGCATGTGCGGGCCCGGCGGCCCGACGGGCGTCATGCGATCGAGACATTGTTCGCTTTCTGCAGCGACGGCGACCGGCTCAGCGCGGTTGCCGCGGAAGACCTTGGCTTGACCACCAGCGGGCCGTTCGCGGCCGAACTGCCCGAGACGGAAGACAATCTGGTGATCCGCGCCGCGCGGCTGCTGGCCGAGGTCGCGGAGGTAACAGCCGGCGCGGCAATCACGCTCGACAAGCAGTTGCCAGTAACCGCGGGCGTCGGCGGGGGGTCGGCCGATGCCGCGGCGGCACTGCGGCTGCTGACCGGGCTGTGGGGGATCGATCCGCGCCATGCGGAGCAGGTCGCGCCCGCGCTTGGCAGCGACGTTCCGGCGTGTCTGCTCAGCCTGACGGCACGCGGCGAGGGGGCGGGCGACGCACTGACGGCGGTGGCGATGCCCGAACTTGCGGGCCTGCCGGTGCTGCTCATCAATCCGCGCGTGAGACTGTCGACCGCCGAGGTGTTCGCGCGCTGGGACGGGGTCGATCACGGCCCGCTCGACGAGTGGCGGATGGGCCGCAACGACCTGGAGGCACCGGCGCAGGCGTTGGTTCCGCAAGTGTCCGCGGTACTCGCCTGGCTCGGCACCCGGCCGGGCGCCAACTTCGTGCGCATGTCGGGATCGGGCGCGACCTGCTTCGCGATCTTCGACGATGATGCGCTGCGCGATCTTGCCGCCGACTCTGTGCCGCGCGAATGGTGGCGCCTCGCAACGCATCTGCGATAGACGGGCGCGGCCATGACCCGCCCGATCCTCACCGCTTCAGCCATGCGCGACGCCGAACAAGCGGCGATTGCCGAGGGGAACAGCGTCGAAACGTTGATGGAGCGCGCCGGGACTGCACTGGCGGAGGCCGCGTTGGGGTTCGCCGGGCCGATGCCGACGCTGATCCTGTGCGGGCCGGGCAGTAATGGCGGCGATGGCTATGTCGCCGCGCGGCTGCTCGCGGCGCGGGGAGTCGCGGTGCGGGTGGCGGCGCTGGCCGAACCGGCAAGCGCTGCGGCGAAGTGGGCGCGCGGGACTTGGACGGGGACGGTCGAGGCGCTGACTGATGCCACTACGCCGGCGCCGCTGCTGATCGACGCGCTGTTCGGCACCGGCCTTACGCGACCATTGGAAGACTCTGTAACGACCGATCTTTCCCGCTTGTGCGAAGCTGCCATGCTGCGCGTAGCGTGCGACGTGCCGAGCGGAGTCGAGAGCGACGGCGGCGCGGAGCTGAGTGCCGTTCCGCGATTCGATCTGACGGTGACATTTGGCGCGTTGAAACCGGCGCACCGCTTATTCCCCGCGATGCACAAATGCGGCCGGGTGGTGCTCGGCGAGATTGGCGTCGCGGCCACCGGCGAATGGCACGAAGTCGCGCCGCCGACCCTTCCCCGGCTCATGCCTGGCGGGCACAAATATGACCGCGGGCTGGTCCATGCGCTGGCGGGCACGATGCCGGGGGCGATCGTGCTCGCGGCGAGCGCGGCGGCGCGGGCCGGAGCGGGTTATGTCCGGGTCAGCGCATCGCGGCCGCTGGCCGGGCTGCCGCGCGCGATCGTGGAAATGGACAGCGCGCCGGTTGGCGACCCGCGGATCGGCTGCCTGCTGGTCGGGCCGGGGCTGGGCGATCTGCCGCAAGTTCTGACGCTCGCATTGACCAGCCGCGCGCCCAAGCTGCTCGACGCCGATGCGCTGGGGCATGTCGGCGAGCCCGAGCGGCTCCTCGGCCAGGATGCGATCGTCACGCCGCATTCGTTCGAATTCGACAAATTGTTCGGCACTGGCGGCGGCGGCAAAGTCGAGCGCACGCTCGAGGCGGCGCGGCGCTCGGGCGCTGTGGTCGTCCACAAGGGTCCCGACACTTTGATCGCGGCGCCCGATGGCCGCCTCGGTTTCGCGCCGCCCGCTCCGGCGTGGCTGGCGAGCGCGGGGACGGGCGACGTCCTCGCCGGAATCATCGCGGCAATGCGTGCGCGCGGGATGGAGCGATTCGAGGCCGCTTGCGCGGGCGTGTGGCTGCACGGACGTGCGGCCGAGATTGCCGGACCGCAGATGATCGCCGACGATCTGCTCGATGCCCTGCCGCGCGCGATCGCTCGGCTCGATGGCTGAACCGATCGTCCGCATCGCCGGTCGCGGCGAGGGCGTCACGGCGAGCGGGCGCCACGCGGCGTTTGCAGTGCCGGGCGACGTGCTCGCCGATGATGGGTCGGTGGTTGCCGGGCCGCATCACCAAGTGCCGCCATGCCGTCACTTTCCCGAATGCGGCGGATGCCAGCTGCAGCATACCGACGATCACGCCTATCGCGACTATCTCATTGCGCGAATCGCAACCGCGCTGGCGCAGCACGCGCTCGATACCGACGTGCGCGCCCCGCATCTGTCACCGCCGCGGACGCGCCGCCGGGCGAGTCTCAAGGCGGCCAATGCCGGGGGGCGGGTGCTGATCGGCTTCCACGCCGAAAAGTCGCACCGCATCATCGACATGAAGGAATGTCACGTGCTGCGGCCCGAGCTGTTTGCGCTGGTCGCGCCGCTCCGGCGACTGCTCGGGCAGCTGATCGCGCCCAAGCGCGGGGCGGAGATCCAGCTGACCCTCATCGATCAAGGGGTGGATGTGCTGCTCAAGGGAGTCGACCCCGAGGGGCTGGAAGCGATCGAGGCGCTGACCGACTTCGCATCCGCGCACGGGCTTGCTCGGCTCAGCGTCGATCGCGGACTCGGAGCCGAGGCAATGTATGAGCCCGAGCCGGCGACGATGACATTGGCGGGACGGCCGGTGGCATTTCCAGTCGGCGGGTTCCTTCAGGCGACCGCCGACGGCGAGCAAGCGTTGGTAACGTCGGTCCTCGGAGCTGTGGCGGGGGCGGGCACGAGCGCCGATCTGTTTGCCGGCCTTGGGACCTTCGCGCTGGCGCTGGCCGGCCGGGTCTATGCCGCCGAGGCCGCGCGCGACGCCTTACTGGCGCTCAAAAGCGCCGCGCCGCACATCGCGGTCGAGCATCGCGATCTCTATCGTCGGCCGCTCAGCGTCGAGGAGCTGGTGAAATTCGACGCCGTGGTGCTCGACCCGCCGCGCGCGGGAGCGGCCGCGCAGGTTGCGTTGCTGGCCGCTTCAGCGGTGCCGCGCATTGCCTATGTCAGCTGCAATCCCGGCAGCTTCGCGCGCGATGCGCGCATGCTCGCCGACGGCGGCTATCAGCTCGCCTGGGTCGAACCGGTCGGCCAGTTTCGCTGGTCGACGCATGTCGAACTTGCCGCCTGCTTCGCAAGGTAGATCGCCATCGCCAGCGGAATCAGCGCCGGACCCGGAAAGCCAACATTGCCGAACGGGATCTGGAGCAGAAAAAGAAAATAGACGCCGAACATCAGCCAGCGCCCGGTCTTCCCCGGTGGTGAAGCAAGCACCACCGCGGCGGTCATCGCCAGCGTGTCATAGCTGAGCATATAAGCGGTTCCCGACGCGGCGGCGCACAGGAACAAGGCGTTGGCGTTAGTGTCGCTGGCGGGCGGTTGCCGCCAGAAGCGCCAGACGATCAGCCCTGCCGCACCGACCGCCATCATGCCCTGGATCGCCGAGGCTACATCGACTCCGACACCGGCGCTGCGCAGGTTCATGAAGATCGTCGGCATGAACGGCGCGATCGTCGCCAACGGGTCGCTCAGCACCGCCGACTGAGTGGCAATGCCGATCGTCAGATAGGCTTTCCACGGCGCGACACCCCACAGTGCGATCGTGGTTGCGATCACCGCCGCGGCCGAGACGAGCGCTCCGCCGATCACACGCCAGTCGCGCGCGGCGAGCAGCATGAATGGAAAGAACAGGCCGAGCTGGGGCTTGATCGTCAATAGCCCGAGTAGCGCGCCGGCGGTCCACGGCTTCGCCTGGCGCCAGCGCAATACGGTCAGGATCAACGCCGCGGCGACGAAGGCGAGCTGGCCCGAAATGATTCCAAACACCGCCGCCGGGCACAGCAGCAGCGCGACATGCACGCGGCGGTCGTCGCTCCAGCCTTTGAGCGCGGCGTAGAAGATTGCGCCGCCAAGCACAGTCCACACCGCCAGCGCGCCAAGATAGGGCAAACGCGCGAGCGGCGCGCCGATCAGCATCTGGCTCGGCGGGTAAGACCAGACCTGGCCGAGATAGGCGGGGCCGGTGACCTTGGCGACTTCGGCCTGATAAGCGGCGATGTCGTAGAAGCGCGCCGGATCGGCGCCCCAGGCGATCCGCCCGACCATCCAGGTATTGAGAAAGTCGCGACCGACTACAAGCCCGGTGCCGTCGCGCGGGATTGCCGGCACGGTGTCGAGATAGCGCAGATACAGCAACGTGTAGGCAAGGCCGAACAGCGGCGCGACGATGGCCAGAAGCCGCAGCCGATCATCGCGATCGTCACGCATGGCGGATGCCCTAGATCAGCCCGCAATCATGAGCGATCTTCGCCGCCGCGTGGACCGTCAACCCGAGCAGGCAGAGCGAGGCGAGGAAGAACAGAGTGAAGCGGTAAGCGACAATGTTGATGGTGCCCTGGACCAAACTGTGCAGCACGCGCAGACCGACATAACCCCACGCCAGCCACAGATTGATCCCGCCGCCGAAATCCATCACCGCGAGCGTCAGCGCGATCGCATAGAAGATCGTCGGTTGCTCCATCAAATGATTGTAATTGTGGGATTTCCACTGCGCGCGCGGATCGCCCTTGCCGTCAAGGTCGACCCCGCGCGATCCCGCGGGAACGGTCCCCAGGGACACGCCCATTTTACGGAACTGCCCGAAACGCGAAACCATCATCCACAGCATGACCACGAGCGTCCACGCGACGAGCGCCACGACTGGCGCCAAAATTGGACTGTAGTGCATGAGAAAAAACCCTCCCCCTGATGGTTCAGGGAGAGGGTGCGTCAGTTCGTCCGGATTGGCAATCGCATCAGTCAAACAGCTTGGCGTACCGGCGTTT
>JBDSTQ010000220.1:0-6556 GCA_039928195.1 Sphingomicrobium sp. | reverse complement strand
CGCTTCGGGCTCGGTCACGCCAATCTCGGTCCCGGCGACCTTGGCGGTGTAACCCGATAGGAAATGGTACATCGCCTGGTCGGGGGTGAGCCGGGCGATCGGCGGCAGCACGCCGAACGCATCGGCGGTCAGCATCACCACATTCTTCGGCAACGGCCCCATATTCTTGTCCGAAGAATTGGGAATGAAGTCGATCGGATACGCCCCGCGGCTGTTCTCGGCGAGAGTCGCATCGTCGAGGTCGAGCTCGCGCGTGTCGGGGTCGATCACGACATTCTCGAGCACCGTGCCGAAGCGCTTGGTCGTCGCGAAAATCTCCGGCTCGGCCTCGGCCGACAGACGGATCATCTTGGCGTAGCAACCGCCCTCGAAATTGAACACGGCAGTGTCCGACCAGCCATGCTCGTCGTCGCCGATCAGCGTCCGGTTCGGGTCGGCCGAAAGCGTCGTCTTGCCGGTCCCCGACAGGCCGAAGAAGATCGCCGTGTCGCCGTGCGGGCCGATATTGGCCGAGCAGTGCATCGGCATGATTCCGCGCGGCGGGAGAATGAAGTTGAGCAGCCCGAACACGCTTTTCTTCATCTCGCCGGCATAAGCGGTGCCGCCGATCAGAATGATTTTCTTTTCGAGATTGACCGCGATCACCGTCTCGCTGCGGCAGCCGTGGCGCTCGGGATCGGCGCGGAAGCTGGGCAGGTCGATGATCAGATATTCGGGGTCGAAGCCGGCCAGCTCCTCACCCTCGGGGCGCACCAGCAGCGTCCGGATGAACAGATTGTGCCACGCGAATTCATTGACCACGCGCACCCGCAACCGATGCTCGGCCTGCGATCCACCATATAGATCAGCCACATAAAGCTCGTCCTTGTCGCCCAGCGCGGCGAGGAAATCGGCGTGCAGCCGGTCGAACGCATCCACCTCCATCGGGCGGTTGGATTTACCCCACCAGACCGCATCTTCGCTGACCGCATTGCGCACCACGAAGCGATCGTTGGCGCTGCGCCCGGTATGCTGGCCGGTGCGCACCACGAATGGACCGTCCTTGGCCAACAAGCCCTCGCCGCGGCGCACCGCATGCTCGATCAGCGGTGCGGTCTGGAGATTCCAGAACAGCTCCGCCTGGGTCGCGATGTGATGGGCATCCAAACCTTGACGCGGGACGCGGTTGGTCACTTCGAAGCTGTCCTTTCAATCATGTCAAAAGCGGCGGCGGCCAGCCAGGGCCTGCCGCCGCATACGTATGCAGGCGTCTATGACGGAAAAAGGGTAAGTGGTCAAAACGCGGGAGTGGTCTCGCCTTGTCTCGCCACTCCCCGCTGGCTAAGCGGCGCGGACCGGGCGGCACAGACAGGATAGCGAGTGGATGAGCCAGGTGATCGCGCTGGTCGACGACGACCGCAACATCCTGACCTCGGTGTCGATCGCGCTTCAGCAGGAAGGGTTCGTGACGCGCGTCTATTCCAACGCCGCGACCGCATTGAAGGCGCTGACCGACAATCCGCCCGACCTTGGCGTGTTCGACATCAAGATGCCCGGAATGGACGGGATGGAGCTGCTGCGGCGGCTGCGCGAACACAGCGCGCTCCCGGTCATCTTCCTGACGTCGCGGGACGATGAGATGGACGAAGCGCTCGGCCTTGCGATGGGCGCCGACGATTATATCGCCAAGCCCTTTTCGCAGCGCCTGCTGATTGCGCGCATCCGCGCGATCCTGCGCCGCCAGGACCTCGCGCGAAACGAAGCCGCGGGCACTGCGGCGGAGGCCGAGACGCCGCTGCTCGATCGCGGGCGGCTGATGATGGACCCGGCCCGTCACAAGGTCCGCTGGGCGGGCAACGACGTCAGCCTGACGGTTACCGAGTTCATGATCCTCGAAGCGCTGGCGCAGCGACCGGGAGTCGTCAAAAGCCGCAATCAATTGCTCGATATTGCCTATAATGACGATGTTTATGTCGACGACCGCACCATCGATTCCCACATCAAACGCATCCGCCGCAAGTTCCGGAGCGCCGACCCCAGCTTCGATTCAATCGAAACCCTTTATGGCGTCGGATACCGTTTCGACGAGCAGTGACGATCCCGACCTGACGCTGAGCTGGTCGGGGCGGTGGTCGCTGAGCCACCGCATCCTCGCGGTCAATCTGTTCACCATCATCCTGATTGCGTTGAGTACGCTCTATCTCGACGTCTTCCGCAACCGGCTGAGCAAGGAGCGCGCGCGCCAGACGCGGATCGAAGCGGTCACCACGGCGCAAGCGATCGGGCATGTCGCCCCGTCCGAATGGCCGGCGTTGCTTGGTGCGATTTCGCGCACCTCGGGCAATCGCCTGCGGCTCTACGGCCGCGACGGACGGCTGCTGATCGACAGCTGGCAAAGCACCGGCCCGACCTTTGAGCTGCGCGACCCGGCGGCGCAGAAATGGACCAAAGACGCCGCGCGCGCGATCGACCGCGGGTTCAATGCCCTGGTCGGCGCGCGCCCGCTCGACGATTTTGTCGAGCCAACCGTCGACCGCCTCCAGGCGTGGCCCGAGGGGCTCGCGGCGCTGCGCAGCGGAACTGCACAGACGACTGTTCGCAACGCGCCCGACCTGACTCCGGTAATCTCGGCTGCAGCGCCGCTCGCCCAGGGCGTGTTGCTGGCGACCGACAACGACCGCGCGTTCACGCGTACCGTGCGCAACCAGCGGACCGTGATCGCGGCAGTGATGGTAGCGCTGATCCTGCTTTCGATCCTGCTTTCCTCTTTCCTTGCGCGGACCATCGTCCGGCCGCTGCGGCGGCTGGCGATCGCCGCCCACCGCGTGCGCCTCGGCCGCTCGCGCGAAGTGCGCGTTCCGCGCCTGCCCTCGCGCAGCGACGAGATCGGGCTGCTCGCGCGCGCCGTCAGCGACATGAGCCAATCGCTGCGCGTGCGGATCGACAATATCGAGGCGTTCGCCGCCGACGTCACGCATGAGCTCAAAAACCCGCTGGCGTCGCTGCGCTCGGCGCTCGACGGCGCCGAGCAAGTCGACGATCCCGCGCTCCGCCACAAACTGATTGGAGTTGCGCAAAGCGACGTCGCGCGCCTCGACCGGCTGATCAACGACATCAGCGAGGCCGCACGCACCGATGCCGAGCTCGCGCGCGCCGAATTCGAGCGCGTCGACCTTGGCCCGCTGATCGAGCAATTGGTATCGAGCTGGGAGGCGCGGCGCGAAACCGGCGACGCGCGAATCGCTTTTGCCCGGCCGCGCAAGGCGAGTGCGGTGGTGATGGGCAAGCCCGACCGCCTGGCGCGCGCGATCAACGCGATCATCGACAATGCGATCAGCTTCTCGCCGCCCGGCGGGCTGGTCGAGATCGCCGCCGCCCGTGTCGGCGACAGCGTGCGCATCCGCATCGACGACGAAGGCCCCGGGGTTCCGCCCGAAGCGCGTCAGGCGATCTTCAATCGCTTCCATTCCGTCCGCCCCGAAGGCAGTGAATTCGGCCGCCATTCGGGCCTCGGGCTGGCGATCGCGCGGGCGATCGTCGAGGGGCATGAGGGGGAAATCGACGTGGCCGACCGCGACGACGCGCCATCGGGGGCGCGCTTCACCATCTGCCTCCCGGCGGGGGACCGGGCATGAAACAGCCCGACGCCGGCGCGCGCATTTCGGCCGAGACCCTCCACGCCAGCACGGTTGCTATCGAAGGCCGCGCGGTGCTCATCACCGGCCCCTCGGGGTCGGGCAAGTCGGACCTTGCGCTGCGCTTGCTCGACCGTGGCTTCACGCTCGTCAGCGACGACCAGACTTTGGTCAAACGCGACGGTCCGCGGCTGCTTGCCAGCGCGCCGCCGAACATCGCCGGCAAGCTCGAGGTCCGCGGTATCGGCATCGTCGAGATGGCGATTGTCAGCGACGTCCCGGTGGCGCTGATTGTCGAACTGACGAGCGACATCCAGCGCCTTCCCGACGATGCGCGCGAGCGCCCGATCCTCGGCGTTGCGCTGCCGCTGATCAGCATCGACGCGCTGACCGCCTCGGCGCCGTCGAAGGTCGCGCTTGCGCTCGACCGGATGGGCCTTAAGCCATCATGACACCGCCGCGCCTGCCGCGCCTGTTGCTCGTCACCGGCATGTCGGGCGCGGGCAAATCGAGCGTCCTCGACGCGCTCGAGGACATGGGCTGGGATACCGCCGACAATCTGCCAGTCGATCTGCTCGGCGACTTCGTCCACGGCGGCGGCCAGTCGCGCACCGGCCCGGTCGCGGTGGGCATGGACGCGCGCAGCCGTGGCTTCGATCCCGAGCGCTTGCCCGCGATCATCCGCTCGATCGACGGCGTCGCGGGCGAAATCCTCTATCTCGACAGCTCGGGCGCCGAATTGATGCGCCGTTATGCGACCACGCGCCGGCTTCACCCGCTCGCCCCCGACCGCCCGGCCGAGGACGGCATCGCGCGCGAGCGGCGGCTGACCAGCCCGCTACGCAACGCCGCCGACAGCGTCCTTGATACCACCGACCTCAGCCCCGCCGAGCTGCGCGACGAGCTCCGCCGCCGCTATGGCGACGACCGCGGCCAGCCGGTGCTGACGATCGCCTCTTTCTCCTTCGCCCGCGGGATTTCGCGGACCGCCGATCTGGTGTTCGACCTGCGCTTTCTGCCCAACCCGCATTGGGTCGATGACCTGCGCCCGCTGACCGGGGCCGATGCGCCGGTCCAGGCCTATCTGCGCTCGCACCCCGAGTGGGCAGCCACCCTCGACCGCGTCGAAGCGCTTCTCATCGACTGGATTCCCCGCTACTGGGCCGCGGGCAAATCATATGTGACAATCGCCTTTGGTTGTACCGGCGGGCGCCATCGTTCGGTTGCTGCGGCGATCGAAATGGCGGAACGGTTGCGGGTTTCGGGGCTTAACCCGATCGTCCGTCATCGTGATCTCGCCTCGACGCCGAGCGACACGATCGAAGGGCAGCCCGGGCAGCCCGGCGGACAAGAAGGCGAGCAGGAAGCATGATCGGACTGGTGCTGGTGACTCATGGCCGCTTGGCGGCGGAGTTCGTCACGGCGATGGAGCATGTCGTCGGTCCGCAGGAAGCGATCGAGTCGATCTGCATCGGCCCCGATGACGATATGGAGGGTCGCCGCGGGGATATCTCGTCGGCGATCGGCAAGGTCGATCAGGGCCAGGGCGTGATCATCCTCACCGATTTGTTCGGCGGAACCCCGTCGAACCTCGCGATCAGCCTGATGAAGCGCGAGAATGTCGAGGTCATCGCCGGGGTCAATCTGCCCATGCTCATCCGGCTCGAGGGCGCGCGCAAGGTCATGCCGGTCCACGCCGCGGTCGCCGCGGCGCGCGAGGCGGGGCGCAAATATATCTCGGTCGCTTCGGAGATTCTCGGGGAAGCAGCGGCTTGACCGGCGTCAGCCGCGAGGTCCGCATCGCCAACGAGCGCGGGCTGCACGCGCGGGCCAGCGCCAAATTCGTCAATCTTGCGAGCGACCTTGGCGGCGAGATCGAGGTGGAGAAGGACGGCAATCGCGTCGCCGGCACTTCGATCATGGGGCTGATGATGCTCGGCGCGGCGATCGGCGACACCATCGTCATCCATGTCTCCGGCGACGACGCCGACGCCAGGCTCGGCAAACTCGTCGCCTTGGTCGAGGCGCGCTTCGGCGAAGACTAATGCCGCGCCTGGTCACCGCTTTTTCCAACACTACGGTCAAACGCCTGCGCTCATTGCGCGACAAGAAGTCGCGGCGCGAGGAAGGCTTGTTCCTCGCCGAGGGGCTGCGCATTCTCGCCGAGGCCCGCGACAGCGGCCGCCTGCCCGAGATCGTCGCATTTTCAGCGGAAGGCGCGCGGCATCCGCTGGCGGCGGAGATTATCGCCGCGACCGAAGCCGCCGGCGGCGAGGCGCTCGAGGTCAGCGCCACGATTCTAGCCAAAATGAGCGGCAAGGACAATCCGCCGCTGTTGCTCGGCGCTTACCGCCAGCCCGACGTAGCGCTTGAGCGGATCGAGCGCGGCGCGTCCGACCTGTGGCTGGTCGCCCAGGCGCTGCGCGACCCGGGCAATATCGGGACCATCCTGCGCACCGGCGATGCGGTCGGCGCAGGTGGGCTGATCCTGATCGACGAGTGCGCCGACCCGTTCTCGGTCGAGGGCGTGCGCGCGTCGATGGGGGCGATCTTCACCCAGGCGATTGCGGCGGCGCGGTGGGATGAGTTTTTGCCGTGGCTGCGCCGCGGATCCGGGCAATTGGTCGGGACCAGCCTCAACACCGACACCGACTATCTTGGCGCAACCTACACCGCGCCCTGCTTCCTGCTCATCGGCAACGAGCAGCAAGGACTCCCCGCCGATTACGAAGCGCAATGCGACCTGCTCGTCAAAATCCCCATGGCGGGCCGCGCCGACAGCCTCAACGCCGCAGTCGCCGCCGCGGTAATGGCGTTTCAGGTGCGCGCGAGCTGGCGTTGACTGGAACGCGCGCCGCGCTCACACTTCGCCGATGAAAAGCTTGTTCGCCCTTCCGCTCGCGCTGCTTGTCGGCGGCTGCCTGACCGCTCCCCCGCCGCCC
>JBDSTQ010000219.1:0-9277 GCA_039928195.1 Sphingomicrobium sp. | reverse complement strand
CTCGAAACGCTCGAGTTTGAGGTCACCGAAGCGGGCGACGGTCAGGAAGCGCTGACCGCGTGCGAAGCCAAGATGCCCGATGTCGTCCTGCTCGACTGGAACATGCCGGTGATGAGCGGAATGGAGTTCCTCAAATTGCTCCGCCAGCGCGGCCACAGCGATCAACCCAAGGTCGTCTTTTGCACCACCGAGAACGACATGGCGCACATCCGCGCGGCGCTTGAAGCGGGCGCGGACGAATATGTGATGAAGCCGTTCGACCGCGAGACGCTGCACATCAAGCTTCAGCTCGTCGGCGTAGCTTAAGCCCCCGCGATGGAGCGGGCGCTAGCCACCTCACGGGGCCGCTCGGCGGACCCACTTATGGTCCGTCGCCGGATCCGCCTGATGCTGGTCGACGATTCGACCGTTGCGCGGGCGGTGCTGTCGCGGATGATCGAAACCGATCCCGCATTCGAGATCAACGCCGTCGCCGGTACCGCCGAGGACGCCATCGAGGCGCTTGGCGAGTGCCGCGTCGACATTGTCATTCTCGACCTTGAAATGCCCGGCGCGGGCGGCTTGAAATCGATCCCGCGGATCATTGCCGCCGGCCGCGGGGCCAAGGTCATGGTCGTCTCCTCGGTCGCCGAGGAAGGCGCCGAACAAAGCGTCGCGGCGCTGGCGCTGGGCGCGGCCGATACCTTGCCCAAGCCCGGCACCGGCCGCTTCAACGGCCGCTTTTCCGAAATCCTGCTGAGCAAGTTGAAGGCGCTCGGCTATGCGACGGTCCCGGCCTATGTCGCCGCGCGCGCGCCGCGCGAGGGGCCGCCGGCCTTGCTTCAGCCACCCGGCGCGGGGCCGCTCGAAGTGCTCGCGATCGGGGCTTCGACGGGCGGCATTCACGCGCTCGGCGTGCTGTTCCAGACGCTGCCCAAACGGATTGGCGTGCCAATCCTCGTCACCCAACATCTGCCCGAGCCGTTCATGCCCGTATTCGCGCGCCAATTGAGCATCATCGCCCAGCGCGAGTGCCTCGTCGCCGAGGATGGCATGGCGCTGCTGCCCGACCGCATCCTGCTCGCCCCGGGCAACGCGCATCTGACGCTCGAACCCGACACGCGCCGATGCATCGTGCGGCTGACCAGCGGGCGCAGTTCGAGCGGATGCATGCCCTCGGTCGATCCGATGCTCGCTTCGGCGGCGGCGATCTTCCGCGGCGGCGCGCTCGGCGTGGTGCTCACCGGAATGGGGCGAGACGGCCTCGAAGGCGCGGCGCGAATGGTTGCCGCGGGCGGCTCGGTTTATGTCCAGGACGAGGCCAGTTCTGCGGTGTGGGGGATGCCTCGCGCAGTGCTCGAGTCGGGGCTCGCCTGCGGGGTTATGCCCCCCGACAAGATCGCGCGACGGATCACCGCTCGTCTCGATGAGCATCCGCCATGCAAATAAGCGACAGCTCGAGCCGCATCCTCGCCGGCCTCCTGGAAGCGCGTACCGGCCAGCAACTGACCATGGGGCGCCGCTGGCGGATCGAGACTGCGCTCAGCGTGCTGATGCGCGAACGCGGGATCGCCACGCTCGATGAGCTGATCACGATCCTCGTCATGGGCAGCGAGCCGAACCTGAGCCAGATGGTCGTCGAGGGACTGCTCAACAACGAGACCTATTTCTTCCGCGACCGCACGCCGTTCGACCTGATCGCGCGCCATGCGCTGCCAGAACTCGCCAAGCGCCGCGCCAAGTCGCGCCGGCTGCGGATCTGGTCGGCGGGCTGCTCGACCGGGCAGGAAGTCTATTCGCTGGCGATGCTGTTCGCCGAAGACCCCGAGCAGTGGCGCGGGTGGACGATCGATATCCTCGGCACCGACGTTTCGACCGCTTGCGTCGAGCGCGCTCGCGCCGGCAGCTACACCCAGTTCGAAGTCCAGCGCGGGCTCGGCATCAATCAGATGATCAAATGGTTCGAGGAATGCCCCGAAGGCTGGCGCGCGGTCGAGGCGCTGCGCCGCCCGGCGCGCTTCCAGGTGCATAATCTGCTCGAGCCGCCGCCGCACCCGGCCGAATTCGACATCGTGCTGTGCCGCAACGTCTTGCTCTACCTGAGCAGCGACAAGAAAACCCTGGCGTTCGAGCGGCTGGTCGCGGGCATGGCCGAGGACGGCTGGCTGATGCTTGGCGCGGGCGAAACCGTGATCGGCCAGACCACCAAGCTCGGCGCCGACATCGAAGCGCGCGGCCTCTATCGCATCGTCGGCGACGGCAGCCGCGTCGAAAAACGCAGTGCCGACCGCCGCGCGGCGTCGCCGGGGGCTTGACCCAAACGCAAAGCTGGTGCGCCATGCGCCCGCTATGATCGACTGCATCGACCGGCCTTCGCCCAATTTCGACGAGCGCAAGCTCCCGGTGTCGATGATCGTGCTCCATTACACCGGAATGCCCGATTGCGCCGGCGCGCTCGACCGGCTCACCTCGCCCGAAGCCAAAGTCTCGTGCCATTATTGCGTCGACGAAGACGGCACGGCGTACCGCCTGGTCGATGAGGAGATGCGCGCGTGGCACGCGGGCAAGGCGCGCTGGCGCGGGATCAATGACGTCAATTCGGCGAGCGTCGGGATCGAAATCGTCAATCCCGGACATGAATTCGGCTATCGCGCCTTTCCCGACGAACAGGTCGCTACGGTGATCACCCTCGTCGCCGACATCAAGCAGCGTCACGGCATCGGCCGCGGCAATGTCGTCGGCCATTCCGACGTCGCCCCGGCGCGCAAGGACGACCCCGGCGAGCTGTTCCCGTGGTGGGAACTGGCCAAGCGCCGGCTCGCGCTGCCGAGCCCGTCGCGCGATCTCATCGACCCCTATTGGTCCGACGCCGGCTTTCTCCTCGCGCTCGAACGCTTCGGCTATGATGTTAGCGACGAGCAGAAAGCGGTGATCGCCTTCCAGCGCCGCTTCCGTCCCGATCTGCTCGACGGCATCGTCGACGGCGAATGCCGCGCGAAATTGCTCGCGTTGCTGCTGCCGCGGCCGCAGTGAGTGGCTGTTAAGTCCGCTTTCGACCAAAGCAGACATGGGCGTCGCAAGAGGTGGTTTCCCAAGCCAATGCGCACGATCACCTTGCTCGCCGCTCTCTTGGTATCCGCTCCCGCGCCTGCCGATGCGCAGTCGGCTAGCTTGGCCAACGACAGCGAGCTGGAACGCGACTCTCCGGCCGAAATCGGGATACCGCCGCCGGCGTTGGAGAGTGCCGACTCAGACGCCCGATTCAACTTGCGCGACGACAATCTCATTGGACGCCATGGTCCGCTGGACGAGTCCTTGGCCGAAAGCCTTGAGAGCGCGGCACGCAACGGAAACCTCAAGGCTCAAGCGACGCTTGGGATTTTGCTCTTCAACAGCGGCGATCGCGTCGGTGGTTTGCCCTGGCTGAAGTTAGCCGCAGATGCCGGCGAGCCGCGTGCCCTTCTGATTTATGGAACTGCCCTGTTCAACGGCGAAGGCGTGGCGCGAAACGCCGCACTTGCCTATGCCATGGTTAGCCGGGCGGCGGCGCGGGGGTTAGCTCCGGCCAATATCCTACTTGCCCAAATGAATCATGTTCTGCCGCTTGAGCAGCGCCGCAAGGGTGCCGCGCTGGCGCGCCGCATGCGGGCCAAGCCTCGCCAGATAGCTCTTGCGGTGTCTCCCACGTCCGAAGATGCCGCGCCACCCCCGCCCACCGCTGAGGCTCCACACCCGCGGATGGCTGCGACCCCGCCCATGCCTAAAGCCGAGTCCGCTCCTCTTGCCGCCGCCCCTTCACCGGCTGGCGAGGCCTGGCGGGTCCAGCTTGGCGCCTTTGGCAAGTCTGGCTCCGCTCAGGCGTTATTCAAGCGCCTCGCTTCCGAACGTGCACTAACCGACCGCCAAGCCTACTTCGTGCCACTCGGCGCCATAACTCGCTTGCAAGTGGGCCCCTTTCCTTCTCACGGGGCCGCGGCTGCGGCCTGCGCATTACTGGACGGCCATGCTTGCTTCGTAGTGGAAGCGAAATAGCCAGCGTCGCCCGCCAGCTAACCGCCTGCGCAAGCTTCAGCCCACAGGCACTACGTCCTCACCTGCGAACTGCATCGCGTCCGCCGACGGAAAGGATGCACCTTTACGGAATCCAAGCGGTGCGCCAACTCCGCGAGACGCAAATTCGCCGCTGACTCGCAGGGCTGCCAGCTTTCTCCTATACGGCGGTGGTCAGAGGGCCGGGCGGCCGCGGCTTCGCGCAAGCGAGGGCGAGGAAAGTCCGGGCTCCATGGAACTACGGTGCCGGGTAACGCCCGGCCGGGGGCTCGCCTCCGAGGGACAGTGCCACAGAAAGCAATCCGCCGGTCTTCGGTCCGGCAAGGTCGAAAGGGTGCGGTAAAAGCGCACCGCGTCTTCGGCAACGAAGGCGGCACGGTAAACCCCACCGGGTGCAAGACTGAATAGGGGCGGCACATGAGCCTGGTTCCGGCTCGTCGCCCGGGTTGGTCGCTTGAGGGGCAGGGCAATCTGTCCCCTAGAGGAATGGCCGCACAGCTCCGGTTCGCCGGGGTGGACAGAACCCGGCTTACAGGCCCTCTGGCAAATTCCCTTTTGCGGGCGCTCGCAACTTGCGCGATGCGCCGCTAGTTGAGGCGCTCGATGGCCAAGTTCAGACGATCCGACGATTGGGGCTTCCCCCGCTGGCGCACCTATGGCGACAAGGGCAGCGGCGCGGCCAAGGTCCGCTTGTGCGACCGCGTCGGCTGCAGCGAAGCCGGCGACCGCCCCGCGCCCAAGGCCCCGAACAGCCCCGAGCGCTGGTATTTCTGCCAGGCGCACGCGGGAGAATATAACAAGAATTGGGATTATTTCGCGGGGCTTGACCCGGCCGAAGCGGCGCGCCGCACCGCCGACGAGCAGCGCGACGCCGGCGGCTTTCGCCAATCGGCGCAATGGCAATGGGGCGGCCCCGGCGACGGCACCCGCAGCCGCGACGAAATGCGCGCGCTCGAAGCGCTCGAACTCGACAGCGACGCCGACTTCACCGCGATCAAGGCCGCGCACCGGCGGATGGTCAAGATCACCCACCCTGACGCCAATCCCGGCGATGCCGAAGCCGCGCTGCGCTTCAAGCAGATCCAGGCCGCCTACGACGTCCTCAAGAAAGCCGAAGAGCGGAGCAAGCCGGCCTAGCCGACAGCAAAGCGCTTCGCCGTATCCTTGACCAGTGCGATCATGTTGGGAACGCCCTGGGTGCGGTTGGCGCTCAACTGGCGCGACAGCTCGAACGGCGCCAGCGCGGCGGTGACATCCATCTCGGCGACTTCGCCCGCGGCTTTGTCCTGCACGGCGGCGAGCACCAGCGCGACGATCCCCTTGGTGATCGCGGCATTGCTGTCGGCAAGGAAGTGCAGGGCGCCATCGTCGTTGCGGGTCGGGTAAACCCACACCGATGCGGAGCATCCGCGCACCCTGGTCGCGTCGGTCTTGAGCGCGTCAGGCATCGGCTCGAGCTGGCGCCCGAGCTCGATCAGCAGGCGATAGCGGTCCTCGCCCTCCAACAGGTCGTACTCGTCGTAAATCTCGGACAGCGGGGGCAGGGTCATTGCGGCGCGCCTAACATGCCCCGCGCGGCGCCTCTAGCGGTCGCGCAGCGATTCGATTTCCTTGGCCAGGCTATTCTCTTTTTCTACGGTAATCCGCTCGATCACCTTCAACCGCTCCTTGAGCTGCGCCACTTCCTCGCGCAGCCGCAGCGTCTCGCCCTGGTCGCGAGCGCCGAGCTCGCCGGTATCGCGCCGATGGCCGTATTTCGCGCGGAGCACCGACGCGATCATCACCGCGACGACGATGATTGCCACCATCTCAAAAGGATTCATCGAATTTTCTCTCCGCTCTCGATCTTCGCATGGTCACGCAGCGCCTCAATCTGGGCCGCGGTCTGCGCGCCGCCATCGGTAGCAATCTGTTCGAGAATACGCACGCGCTGTTCGAGCTCGCTCGAGCGCGACGCATATTGCGCGGCTTTCTCGGCTGCCATTCCGGCCTCGACCTCGAGCTTCTTCTCGCGCAGTTTGAAATAACGGTTGGCGATGATCATCAGCAGGATCACGGGCAGCCCGATGACAATCAGCGCGAGGAAGACGTTGGTGGGACCATCCATTACGCATTGCCTCCCCGGTCGATTGTCAGTTCGTCGATCTCGCGTGCCAGCTTCGATGGTTCGTCGGTGACGATCCGCTCGATCGTCTCGAGCCGGTCCTTGACCGAGCCGATTTCGGCGCGGAGCTGGGCGTTCTCGTTGGTCAGCAACTTGATCCGCTCCTGCGACTCGCGGTCGGAGCTGGGATGAAGCGGCTTGCCCCACGACGTTTCGAGCGGATAGCCATGCTTGATCCGAAGCCAGGTGGTGAACACCCAGCCGCCGACGCTGATCGCCACAATCGCCGCCACGATTGGCAGGATCGTCGTGAGAAAGCTGAAGACCTGTTCTACTTTCGGATCCATCGCTTCAATCTCCCTTGGTGTCGCCCAGCGAAAGCGCGTCGATGTCGTCGGACAGCCGCTTGGACGGGTCCGTGGCGATGCGCTCGAGTACCTTGAGGCGATCCTCAAGGCGGCTGACGGTTTCCTTCAAACCCTGGTTTTCGGCGAGCAGGTTATCCGTCGCTGCCTCCTGCTTATGCACTGTCCCGCCCCATTCGCCTTCCAGCGGATAGCCGTGACGGGCGCGGATCGCGGTGGTGATGATCCACGCCAGAAAGCTCATCGCGATGATCGCCAGAACGAAGCCCGGTCCCCCAAAATTCATGATCAGGCCCCCTTGCTGTCGCTCAGCGCGAGCGCATCGATTTCGCGCGCCAGGCTGCGGTTTTCGGTGGTGACATAGCTTTCGATGTCGGCGAGGCGGCGGTCGATGTCCTTGAAGCGCGAGCGGATGTCGCGCGCGGTCCGCGTCGGCGAGGCGCGCACGCCCTGCCAGAACTGGCGTTCCTCGCGGTCGACCGTTTCAAATTCGCTTGGCTTGTTCGGGGTGACGAAGCCGGCGATGAAATAGAATGGCAGCACCCCGCCGCCGCTCATGAACACCGCGGCGACAAAGCACACGCGCACCAGATTGACGTCGAAGCCGGTATAGTCGGCGATGCCGGCGCACACGCCCATGACCTTGCCGTGACGCTTGTCGCGATAGAAGCGCGTGCGGCTGGCAGGCTGCGACGACGGATAATGGTCGCGACCCGGATCGTAGCGCTGCTCGGGCGCGGGATAGTCGTTGGCCATCGTCACTCTCCGTCGGCCAGCAGGCGATTGGTCTCGCGGCCGGGCAGGCATTGCTGTCGCCACGCCGGATTTTCGGCGGTCATGATCCGTTCGATCGTGCACAGCCGGTCGTCGAGCCGGCGCGCGGCGTCATGCAGCTCATCGAGCAATTTTTCGTCGCCCGAGGTGAGCACCGCCGACTGTTTCCATTTGGTGATGTAGTGAAAAATCAGCCACGGCAGGCCGATGAACAGGACCGCGATCGCCACGATCGGTATAACGTTCTCGTCCATAATCTTTAATTCCCCCTGGCCTTCATTGCGGCCTTCATGGCTTCAAGCTCGGCGTCGACCGAGTCGGTGGCTTTGAGTTCGGCGATTTCCTCTTCCAGGCTTTTCGGCCCGGTCATTCCCAGCGCGTCGGCGCGGCCCTCGGCGAAGTCGGCGCGGCGCTCGAGCACTTCGAAGCGCGAGAACGCGTCTTCGGTGCGGTTGCCGTTGAGCAATTCGCTGGTGCGCCCGCGGGTCACCGCGCTTTCGAACCGCGCGGCGATCGCATTCTGGCGCGCGCGCGCTTCGCGCAATTTGCCCTGGAGCTTGGCGATGTCGCCTTCATAAGCCTTGAGCGTGTCGTCGACGACCTTGGTTTCGCCGCGCAGGCCATCGGCCATGTCGGTGGCTTTCTGCCGTTCGATCAGCGCCGCCTTGGCGAGGTCCTCGCGGTTCTTGGACAGCGCGAGTTCGGCCTTTTCGGTCCAGCTCGATTGCATTTCGTCGAGCCGTGACAGCGCGCGGCGCATTTCCTTGCCGTCGGCGATGCACCGCGCGGCGGACGCGCGGACCTCGACCAGGGTCTCCTCCATTTCGAGGATGACCATACGGATCATCTTCGCCGGGTCTTCCGACCGGTCGAGCAGCTCGGTGATGTTGGCCGCGAAAATATCGCGGCTCCGGGAAAAAATACCCATTCAGCACTCCAGACATTCAAAACTAGGGGCCCATTAGCTGCATTTCCCTATTCAAGACCCGTGCCATTCTCGGTGAATCGCCGGAATGCCGGAAAAAGCTGCAATTTTCGAGCGCTAGCTGGCGGAAAATACTTGCCAATTGGTGGGATTTGCCACCAACAGTCGGCCAGATTTCGGATCGGGATGACGATGGAGCGTTCGGACCAGTTCATCGGCCAGAGCCTGGCGTTCCTCGATTCGGTCGAGCGCGCGAGCCGCGCCGCGCCGTTGAACCGCCCGGTGCTGGTGATCGGCGAACGCGGCACCGGCAAGGAGCTGATCGCCGAGCGGCTCCACCATCTGTCGTCGCGCTGGGCGGGTCCGCTGATCGTGATGAATTGCGCCGCATTGCCCGAAAATCTGATCGAGGCCGAGCTGTTCGGCCATGAAGCGGGGAGCTTCACCGGCGCGGCCAAGACGCGCCACGGGCGCTTTGAGGAAGCCGACGGCGGCACCCTGTTCCTCGACGAGCTCGGCTCCCTGTCCAAGCCGGCGCAGGACCGGCTGCTGCGCGCGGTCGAATATGGCGAGATCACCCGGATCGGCGCGTCAAGGCCGATCAAGGTCGACGTGCGCATTGTCGCCGCGACCAACGAGAACCTGCCCGACCAGGTCGACAAGGGCCTTTTCCGCGCCGATCTGCTCGACCGCTTGTCGTTCGAGGTTATCACTTTGCCGCCGATGCGCGCGCGCGAAGGCGATGTGCCCTTGCTTGCCGAGCATTTCGGACGGCGCATGGCGGTCGAGCTCGAATGGCCCAACTGGCCGGGCTTCTCGGCGCGCGCGATGGCCGCGCTCGAAGCCTATCATTGGCCCGGAAACGTTCGCGAGCTGCGCAATGTCGCCGAGCGTGCCGTCTATCGGCACGAGGATCCCGAGCGGGCGGTCGAGCAGATTGCGTTCGACCCGTTCAATTCACCTTGGGCGCCCGGCGCGCGCGGTGAAGCCTATAGCGCGCCGGCCAGCGCCGACGATCCGCCGCTGCGTCCCGCCACGATCCCTGCGGAAGCAAACGGCGACTTCCGCGCGGCGGTCACC
>JBDSTQ010000218.1:0-5523 GCA_039928195.1 Sphingomicrobium sp. | reverse complement strand
GGGTCGCTCCCGGAACGAAGGGCTCGCCGATCGACGGAACCTTGTTCCATGCCCAGATCCTGATGAGCGCGCACGGCTTCTCGCCGGGCGTCATCGACGGCAAGAAAGGCGAGAGCTTCCGCCTCGCGTTGCGCAGCTTCCAGGAATCGCGGGATCTGGACATCAGCGGAGAGCTCGACCAGGCGACGCGCCGCGCGCTGCTCGAGGCCAACCGCCCCTCGACGATCATGGTGGAACTTGGCCCCGACGATGTCCGCGGCCAATATGTCATGCCGTTCCCGGGCAACCCCGAGGCTCAGGCCGAACTCAAATTCCTCGGCTATCGCAACATGCTCGAACGTCTCGCCGAGCGCTATCACACGACCCCCGCGACGATCGTCGCGCTCAACGGTCCGGACAAGATGATCGGCCTTGGCGAGACGCTGCGCTTGCCCAACGTGGTGCCCGCTTCGCGCGATTATGCCGGCGCGCAAGGCCAGGGTGCGATGCTGATGAACCTGCTCAACGTCGATGCGAACCAGCCGCAGGGCAATTATGTCGTCGTCGACAAAAGCGAAGGCGTGCTCAAAGTCTATGCCGGCGAGCCTCCGGCGGGACCCTATTCGACCAATGCCGGAAGCAAGGATGCCAAGACCGGCAAGACCGAACCCGCCAAGCCTGCGGGTGGCGATACGTCCGCTGTCACCACTGCGGGCAAGCTCGTCGCGCAATTCCCGGTGACGATGGGCTCGACCAACGATCCGTTGCCGCTGGGCAAGTGGAAAACGCCGACTTACGCCTATCTTCCGCCATTCCATTACCAGCCCAATCTGTTCTGGGACGCCAAGGATTCAGCCAAGGAGCATATGCTTCCGCCTGGGCCCAATGGGCCGGTCGGCGTGGCCTGGCTCGATCTGACCAAGGAGCATTACGGCATCCACGGCACGCCCGAGCCCGCGACCATCGGCAAAGGTGAAAGCCACGGCTGCATCCGGATGACCAATTGGGACGTGATTCGCCTGTCACGGATGCTCAAACCGGGATTCACTGCTATCTTCCAGGCCTAGCAAGGGGGAAGCATGCGGCGAATCGGCGTCACCGCCGTCTTTACGGCGATTCTGACCAGCATGTTCTGGATCTGGTTCTACAGCTCGGTCGCGACCGCGCCGTCGGGGCCGAACGGCAAGGTAACTTCGTCCGGCGACGTGGCGACGGTCAATCCGCGCGGCGCGGCGTCGCCGGTGGCGATTGCCGAAGGCGTCGAGGTCGGGCCCGCCGGACTCTCCATCCCGGTGGAGGGGATTGATTCGGGGGCGCTGATCGACACCTTTACCGCCGCCCGCGCGGGCGGGGCGCGGCGCCACGACGCGATCGACATCATGGCTCCTGAAGGCACCCCGGTGCGTGCCGCGGCCGACGGCAAGGTCGAGAAATTGTTCAACAGCGTGCGCGGCGGGATCACCATCTACATCCGCTCGCCCGACCGCCGCTGGACCTATTATTACGCGCATCTTCAAGGTTATGCGCCGGGCCTGGCGGAGAATCAGCAGGTCAGGCGCGGCCAGTTTCTCGGGCGCGTCGGCCACACCGGCGACGCCAGCCCCGACGGCCCGCATCTCCATTTCGCGATCAACCAGATGCAGCCGGAAGAGAAATGGTGGCACGGCCAGCCGGTCAATCCCTACCCGCTGCTTGCCGGGAAAAAGGCCAGAGGCTAGAGCGCGGCTACTGCCGCCGAATAGTCACCCAAACCGGTGCTTCGATACGGCATTCGACTTCGCTCAATGCCTACTCAGCATGAGCGGCCTTGTTTGCATCCGCTCATCCTGAGTAGCCGCTGAGCTTGGCGAAGTGGCGTATCGAAGGACGAGCGCCGCGGTTCTTTGAAGGCTTCTAACCAATGAAAATCTCCGGCGTGGACATTCGTCCCGGCAATATCATCGAATATGAAGGCGGCATCTGGCGCGCGGTGAAAATCCAGCACACCCAGCCGGGCAAGGGCGGCGCCTACATGCAGGTCGAGCTCAAGAATTTGATCGACGGGCGCAAGAACAATGTCCGCTTCCGCTCGGCCGAAACGGTCGAGCGTGTGCGGCTGGACACGAAGGATTTCCAATTCCTGTTCGCGGAGGCCGATATGCTGACCTTCATGGACAAGGAAACCTATGAGCAGATCGCGCTGCCCAAGGATCTGCTCGGCGACGCCGCGGCGTTCCTTCAGGACGGCATGGATGTGGTCATGGAATTATACGACGAGCGCGCGCTGTCGGTGCAGCTGCCCGACACCATCGAGGCGATGATCGTCGAGGCCGATGCAGTGGTCAAAGGGCAGACGGCGAGTTCGTCGTACAAGCCCGCGATCCTCGACAATGGCGTGCGCGTGATGGTCCCGCCGCACATCGGCGCGGGGACCAAGATCGTCGTCGATGTGTACGAGCAGACCTACGTGCGGCGCGCGGACTAAACGATGGTTTCTCATTCCGGCCTAATCACCGTCATGCAGCGTGCCGCGCGCAAGGCGGCGCCGCGGCTTCGGCGCGACTTCGGCGAGGTCGAGCATCTGCAGGTCAGCCGCAAGGGGCCGGCCGACTTCGTCTCGCTCGCCGACAAGCGCGCCGAGCAGACGCTCGTCGAGGAATTGCGCAATGCGCGGCCCGATTGGGGCCTGCTGGTCGAGGAAGCGGGCGAGATTGCGGGCAATCCCGACAAGCCGCGGTGGATTGTCGATCCGCTCGATGGCACCACCAATTTCCTCCACAGCGTGCCCCATTTCGCGATCTCGATCGCGGTCGAGGAGACGCTTCCCGGCGGGCGCAGGGAAATCACCCAGGGCCTGGTCTATCAGCCGCTAACCGACGAGAGCTTTTGGGCGGAAAAGGGCCGCGGCGCGTGGCTTCAGGATGCACGATTGCGCGTGGCGGCGCGGCGCGAGCTGTCCGACACGCTGATCGGCACTGGGGTTCCGCATCTCGGGCGCGGCGACAGCGAGCGCTGGTCCAAGATTTACGCCGCAGTTGGCCCCGAGGTTTCGGGGGTGCGGCGCTTCGGCGCCGCGTCGCTCGACCTCGCGTGGGTCGCGGCGGGGCGGCTCGACGGGTTCTGGGAGGACGATCTCGACCTGTGGGACACCGCCGCAGGGGTTTTGCTGGTCAAGGAAGCGGGCGGCTTCGTGACCGATTACCGCGGCGGCGACCAGTCGTTCGAGCGGCGCGAATATGTCGCCGGCTCGTCGGCCATCCACAACAAATTGCAGAAGCTCGTCGGCGGCGCGATTCGTTAGGCCGAAGCGGTTGCGGGCCTAGCAGCGCTGGCCTAAAGCGCGGCCAGTTTTCCAGCTTCGGAGTGTCCACTTGGCAAGCGTTGCCGCAGGCTATCTGCCGATCCTGCTGTTCCTGTTCATCGCCCTCGGCCTGTCCGTGGGCTTTGTCGTGCTGCCGATGCTGGTCTCGCGGCTGACCGGCGCGCATCGGCCCGATGCCGCCAAGTTGAGCGAATATGAGTGCGGCTTCCCCGCGTTCGAGGATGCCCGCGCCGAGTTCGACGTGCGCTTTTACCTCGTCGCGATCCTGTTCATCGTGTTCGACCTCGAAGCCGCGTTCCTGTTCCCGTGGGCAGTCAGCCTGGACTTCACCAAATGGACCGGCTGGAGCGCGATGATGATCTTCCTGGCCGAACTCGGCCTCGGGCTCGCTTATGCATGGAAGAAGGGGGCGCTCGAATGGGAGTGATGCTCGACCCCGCACACGACCCGATGCCGAGCGAGGAGGAGCTGGCGCGGATCGCCGGGCTGGTCCCAGGCCAGGTCGACCAGGCCAAGCTGCTCGAATTGCAGCAGTCGCTCAACGAAAAGGGCTTCATGGTCACGTCGGCCGAGGATTTGTTCACCTGGGCGCGGACGGGCAGCCTGTGGTGGATGACCTTCGGCCTCGCCTGCTGCGCGGTCGAGATGATCCATGTGAACATGCCGCGCTATGATCTTGAAAGATTTGGCGTTGCGCCGCGCGCTTCCCCGCGCCAGTCGGACGTGATGATCGTCGCGGGAACGCTGTGCAACAAGATGGCTCCGGCGCTGCGCCGCGTTTACGACCAGCTGAGCGAGCCGCGCTACGTGATCTCGATGGGCAGCTGCGCCAATGGCGGCGGCTATTACCATTACAGCTATTCGGTGGTGCGCGGCTGCGACCGGATTGTGCCAGTGGACATTTACGTCCCCGGATGCCCGCCGACCGCCGAGGCATTGCTCTACGGAATCCTCCAGTTGCAGCGGAAAATTCGTCGCGAAGGGACGATCGAGCGGTGAGCAGCAAGGTTCGCCTTTATCCGTTCGTCCTGAGTAGAGACCGAGCGCAGCCGAGGGCTCGTATCGAAGGATCCTTCGATACGCCGCTGGCGCGGCTACTCAGGACGAACGGGATGGGCGGCGTCCGGTGAGAACCTCCGCCCCCCACTATGGCGAGGCGCCCGCCGGCCTGGCCACGCTTGCTAACGTTCGCCCGCGTGAGGGCCTAGAGAGCGCGTTCGATGTCGATCGCGAGGCGCTGGTCGAGACCTTGCGCGCGCTCCGCGATGACCACGAGTATCAGCAGCTGATGGAGATTGCGGGGGTCGATTTCCCCGACCGGCCCGAGCGGTTCGAGATCGTTTATTGCCTGCTGTCGCTGACCAGGAACCACCGCGTCCGGGTCCACGTTGCCACCGACGAGGCGACCCCCCTGCCGAGTGTGACGTCGCTGTGGCCGGTCGCCGGCTGGCTCGAGCGCGAGGTGTTCGACATGTATGGCGTGGGTTTCGCGGGCAATCCCGATTTGCGCCGGATCCTCACCGATTACGGCTTCGAGGGTCATCCGCAGCGCAAGGACTTTCCGCTCACCGGCCATGTCGAGCTGCGGTACTCGGAGGCCGAGAAGCGCGTGGTCTATGAACCGGTGTCGCTGCCGCAGGATTTTCGCAGCTTCGACTTTTTGATGCCGTGGCAGGGCCCGGAATATCATTTGCCGGGGGACGAGAAAGCGACCGGCGAGGGGCCTGGTGGGCCGACTCCGGCGCCGCCTGGCGGCGGTCCCACGCCAACCAATGTTGCGACTCCCGCGAACACGCCCAAGACCACCGACACGCCGGCGCAGACCGGTGGCGGCGCTCCTGCCAACGCCGAGGCCAAGCGGCAGGCGCGCAAATCGTCGAAGGCCAAAGCGGAAAGCGAAGTCAGCAAAAAGCCGCGAGGGGCGCGGTCATGACGACTTTTATTTCGCGCAGAGACGCCGAGACGCAGAGACGTCCGAGCGGTCTGGAAATCTCTGCGTTCTCGGCGTTTCTGCGCGAAAAAATTGGCAATCCTGCATTCGCGGTAATGACGAGTTGCGCGGTGCGGTCATGACCGACGTCCGCACCGTCGAGGTCAGTGTGGGTGCTGGCGGGGAGGGGGCCAAGCTGCCTCAGCCGCGCACCGCGGGCGACGACAAGATCGGCAATTACACGATCAATTTCGGCCCCCAGCACCCGGCCGCGCACGGCGTGTTGCGGCTGATCATGGAATTGGACGGCGAG
>JBDSTQ010000217.1:0-5983 GCA_039928195.1 Sphingomicrobium sp. | reverse complement strand
GCTCCAGATCTTCACCCAGAATGTGATCGGCCCGATCTTCTTCGAGATCATCCAGCGCAAGGGCAACGAAGGCTTCGGCGAAGGCAATTTCAAGGCGCTGTTCGAGAGCATCGAGCTCGACCAGATGCGGCGCGGGGTCATTTAGGCGCCCTTCGATACGCGCCTTCGGTGCGCTTCGCTTACTCAGTCGCTACTCAGGATGAGCGGGGTAGGCAAGGAACCGCTCATCCTGAGTAGGGGCTGAGCTTGTCGAAGTCCCGTATCGAAGGAAGGCCAGTTCAAAGCACATGACCGAAGCCTATATCTGCGACGCGATCCGCACCCCGATCGGCCGCTACGGCGGTGCCCTCGCGCATGTCCGTGCCGACGATCTCGCCGCAATCCCGATTCGCGCGTTGATCGCCCGCAATCCGGGTGTTGACTGGGCGAGCCTCGACGATGTCATCCTCGGCTGCGCCAATCAGGCGGGCGAGGATAATCGCAATGTAGCGCGCATGGCCGGACTGCTCGCCGGCCTCCCCGACAGCAGCGGCGGCGTGACCTTGAACCGCTTGTGCGGCTCGGGTCTCGACGCGGTGGCGATGGCGGCGCGTGCGATCCGCGGCGGCGATACCGATCTGATCATCGCCGGCGGCAGCGAAAGCATGAGCCGCGCGCCGTTCGTGATGCCCAAGGCGCAATCGGCATTCGACCGCCATGCGGAGATTTACGACACCACCATCGGCTGGCGCTTCGTCAACCCCAAGATGCGCGATGCGTATGGCGACGACACCATGCCGAGCACCGCCGAGAACGTCGCCGACGAGTTCGCCATCAGCCGCAAGGACCAGGACAAGTTCGCGCTGCGCAGCCAGGAAAAGACCGCCGCCGCGCAAGCCAATGGCCGCCTCGCCGCCGAAATCACCCCGGTCGAAATCCCGCAGCCCAAGGGCGACCCGCTGATCGTCGACAAGGACGAGCATCCGCGCCTGACGAGCCTCGAAAAGCTCGCCACTCTAAAGCCGATCGTGCGCAAGGACGGCAGCGTCACCGCGGGCAATGCGTCGGGGGTCAATGATGGCGCGGCGGCGCTGATCATCGCCAGCGAGGAAGCCGCGAAGCGCAACAGCCTGAGGCCGCGCGCGCGCATCCTCGGCGGCGCGGTTGCCGGCGTGCCACCGCGGATCATGGGAATCGGTCCCGCGCCAGCGAGCGAGAAACTGCTCAAGCGCCTTGGCCTGACCTTCGACCAGCTCGACGTGATCGAACTCAACGAAGCCTTCGCCGCGCAGGGCCTCGCCGTTCTGCGCCAACTCAAGATCGCCGACGACGACCCCCGCGTGAACCCCAATGGCGGTGCGATCGCGCTCGGCCACCCGCTCGGCATGTCGGGCGCGCGGCTTGCGCTCACCGCGACCGAGCAATTGCAGCGCGGCGGCGGGCGCTATGCGCTGGCGACGATGTGCATCGGCGTCGGCCAGGGAATCGCGCTCGCCCTCGAACGGGTGTAACCTCCGCCGGGTGACCACTCTCGCAACCATCGACGAAGCCGCGATCATGGCGGTGCTCGACACCGTCCCCGACCCCGAGATTCCGGCGCTGTCGATCACCGACCTCGGCATCGTCCGCGGGTTCGCCACCGACCCGCCGCGCGTTCGTATCAGCCCGACCTACACCGGCTGCCCCGCGACCGTGGCGATCGAGCAGTCGATCCGCGTCGCGCTTGATGAAGCCGGCTTTCACGAAGTCGCGGTCGAGCGCGTGCTGTTCCCGCCGTGGACCACCGAATGGATCAGCGCGCGCGGTCGCCAGCGACTGCATGATTACGGGATTGCGCCGCCCAGCCCGTCGGCGACCGCGACCTGCCCGCAATGCGGCTCGGTCGAAACCGAGGAAGTCAGCCGCTTCGGCGCGACTCCGTGCAAGGCGCAATGGCGCTGCCGCGCCTGCCTCGAACCGTTCGACCGCTTCAAGTGCCACTAGCGCCCGGCGGCGCTCACCATTCGGCAAAACTACCGTCTTCGTTGCGGAAGATCGGGTTGCGCCAACGGTGGCGGTCCTTGTCCGCCGCGCGCACCGCTGCCTCGTCGATGTCGACCCCAAGCCCCGGCCCTTCGGGCACCGGTAGATAGCCGTCGGTGGCGGTCAGCGCCGCTTCGTTGGTGCAGAAGGTCAGCAAGTCGTGGTCGGCGCTATTGTAGTGGATGCCGAGGCTCATTTCCTGGATCGCATGGTTGGGCGTGCACGCCGCGATCTGCAGGCACGCGCCCAATGCCAGCGGCCCGAGCGGGCAATGCGGCGCCAGCGCGACGTCATAAGTCTCGGCCATCGCCGCGATCTTGCGAACTTCGAGGATGCCGCCGGCATGGCTCAGATCGGGCTGGATGATATCCACCGCGCCGGCCTCGAAGAACGGCTTGAAATCCCACCGGCTGAACAGTCGCTCGCCGAGCGCGATCGGAGTCGCGGTCATTGCCGCGATCTGCGCCAGACCCTCGGGATTCTCGCTCAGCAACGGCTCCTCGATGAACAATAGGCCGAGCGGATCGAGTGCCTTGGCGAGCTGCTTGGCCATCGGCCGGTGGACCCGGCCGTGGAAATCCAGCCCGACGTCGAGCCCGAGTGCCTGCGCCGCCGCGACGCGCTCGATCACCCCGTCGAATGCCTTGGCCGTGCCGATCCAGTCGAGCTCGGCGGTGGCGTTCATCTTGACCGCTGTGAACCCCTGATCCTTGCGCACCTGCGCCGCCGCGGCGATTTCGTGCGGCCGGTCGCCGCCGATCCACGCATAAGCGCGAACCTTGTCGCGGACCTTGCCGCCGAGCATCTGCCATGTCGGGAGGCCGAGCGCGCGGCCCTTCAAATCCCACAGCGCCTGCTCAAGCCCAGCCAGCGCGCTCATCAGCACCGGTCCGCCGCGATAGAAGCCGCCGCGATAGCCGACCTGCCAGATGTCTTCGATCGCGAACGGGTCGGCGCCGATGAAGCGGTCGCGGAAAATCTCAAACGCGCCCTCGACCGCTTCGGCCCAGCCCTCGAGGCTCGCTTCGCCCCAGCCGACCGCGCCGTCGTCGCTCTCGACGCGGACGAAGATCCAGCGCGGCGGGACGAGGAAGGTCTCGATACGGCCGATCTTGCGTCCGGTCATCCGCGCACTCATTCGCCCGATGCCTGATCGAGATCGCGCTTGGCGGTGGCGTCATCCCCCTCGTCGGCCAACGTCCCGATCTTCTTGATCGGTACGATCAGGCACACGCTTTGGGCCGGAAGCACGTTGCGCCAGTCGGCGATCAATTGCTTGTACGCCTTGCCGACATTGCGGATCTTGCGGTCGAGGTCGAACAGCCCGAGCGGATTGACGGTGCCGTTCTGCTCCCTCAGCGCGGTGTCCCAGTCGACCTGGTCGGTCAGGCTATACCAGGTGAAGCCGACGGTCGGGATACCGACGTTTCTGAGGCGCAGCACGTTGGCCCATTCCTTCCACAGCCATTTGACCGCTTCGTCGCCGTGCGGCCCTTCGAGCAGATTGGTTTCGGTGTGCATCACCGGGAGCCGGTAGCGATTGTAATATTGGCGGGTGATTTCGGAATAACCGAAGGTTTCACCCGCCGCGACGGTATGGCCGTCGGCGTAAACGCGATGCTCGTTGAGCATGTAATAATCGTTGCCGAGGATGCAGTGCTGCTTGAGCCGGTGCTCGAGGAACCACTCATATTCGTCGCGTTCCATCCCGTTATCGAGAAGATATTGGTACATCCCGCTGTCCACCCGCCGCCCGTAATTAAGGTCGAGGCTGAGGAAGCGCATCTGGTTGAGCACTTCGGCGCGGCCGATCGCGCCGGGCGAATCGGCGTGATAATATTCGGACGATTCGGACTGGATGAAGATCGCATCGTGGCGCCGCTTGAGGATTTCGATCATCCCCATGACATTGGCTTTGACGATGTGCTTGAGCGCGGTGACGAACGATTTGTCGTCCTTCAACTGCTCGTTCCACCAGCCATATTTGGCCGAGAAGACCGCGCAAATGAACATCTCGTTGATCGGGGTGTAAAGCTGGACCCACGGAAACCGCTCGGCGAACGCGCCGGCATATTCGGCGAACAGCCGGGGGAAGTCGGGGTTCTGGAAATTGCCAATCCAGTCGGGCACGCCGAAGTGGCACAAATCGACGATCGGCGTGATCTCGCGCCGCTTTAAGTCGGCGAAGGTCTGGTCGGCGAAGTCCCAGTCATATTTGCCCGGGCCGAGGTAACATTTGTGGATCGGCGGCCCGTAGCGCAGATAATTGATGCCGATTTCCTGGACGCAGTCGAAATCCTCGCGCCAGCGCTCATAATGGTTCGACGCGTGCATCTGATCGATGCGCGTCTTGCCATTGTCGATCGTCGGGATGCTGTTCTCGATCCCCGTGGCGAACATGAAATTGGCGATGACCCGGCCTCCACTCAGTCGTCAGCGGCTGGTCAGCCGGCAAACACCCGCTCGGCAATGCCGCGCGCCCCCGTGCGGACCATAAACAACCCGCCGGCATTTGGTTGCACGGCAAGCGCCCCCGCGTCGAGGCCGATTGTCGCCGAGGTGACATAAAGACGGTCGAGCTCGGGCCCGCCGAACGCGCAGCTGGTCGGCCGCTGGGTCGGCATCGCGAGGGTTTCGAGCAGTTCTCCGGCAGGCGACAAACGGCGCACGCACCAGCCATCCCAGAAGGCGATCCACAAACAGCCCTCGGCATCGACCGTCATTCCGTCGGGATATCCCTCATCGTCGCCAAACTGGCGAAACACGCGGCGGTTGGCCGCACCGCCGGAATCGTCGATATCGAACGCGTAGGTCACGCGGCGGCCCGAATCATTATGATAAAGAATGTCGCCCGCGGGGCTGAACGCGGGGCCGTTGGTCACTGCATAGCCGCCGTCGACCGCAGTGCAGGTCAGGTCCGGCGCGATCCGGTACAACGTGCCGACTTGGTCGGCTTCGCGATCGTCCATCGATCCCGCCCAGAAATTGCCCGCGCGGTCGACCTTGCCGTCGTTGAAACGGTTGTCGGGCAGGTGCGCCTCGGGGTTGAAGCGGATGTCGAAACTTCCCGCGGCGAGGTCGATTGCGGCGATACCATCCTCGGTACCGGCGATGAACCCGCCGCTCGCTCGCGGGACGATCGACCCGACGCGCAGCGGCGTGTCCCAGGTTTCGACACCGCCATCCTCGGCGAGCCGAAAAATTTTCCGCCCCTTGATGTCGACCCAGTAGAAAGCGTGATCCCGCTCGACCCACACCGGCCCTTCGCCGAGCACGGCGTGAACATCGGCGACGCAGATAATTTCGTTCATCCATGCGAACGTTAGTGCGATCTCATGAAAAGAAAACCGCCGACCAAGGTTGCGCGAGCGTAGTTCAAGCCGCCATGAGCATGGCCATGCGCTGGACGGACGGCTTCATCGCGGTCGATTGGGGGACCACCAACCGGCGCGCTTATGCGCTCGATGCGGATCGCCGCCAGGGTGCGGAGTTCGAGGACGGCGAGGGCGTGCTGAGCATCGCTCCCGGCGGCTTTCCCGCAGCGATCGCACAAATCCGTGAGCGGCTCGGCGACAAGCCGCTGCTGATGGCGGGAATGGTCGGCTCGAACCGCGGCTGGGTCGAGGCGCCTTACGTCCCCTGTCCGGCGGGCATCGAGGAACTTGCGGCGGGGCTCGCGCGACCCGGCGAAAATGCGGCGATTGTTCCCGGCGTAAGCTTTAGCGACGGCGACCGCGCCGATGTCATGCGCGGCGAGGAAGTGCAATTGCTCGGCGCTCTCGCCGCGGGGCTGATCCCGGCCGACTGCCTCGTCTGCCATCCGGGCACGCACAATAAATGGGCGACGCTCAGCGGCGGCACGATCGCGCGCTTCCGCACGGTCATGACCGGCGAATTGTTCAATCTCCTCAAGGGCCATTCGATCCTCGCCGATTTGCTTCGCGGCGAGGCTGAGCCCGATGCCGCTTTCCTCGCCGGAGTC
>JBDSTQ010000216.1:0-2776 GCA_039928195.1 Sphingomicrobium sp. | reverse complement strand
AAGGCAAGGGCGGGATCCTCAATTTCGTCACCAAGCGGGCGCTGTGCTCGGGCGCGCGCTCGAAGGTCAGCTGGACCCAGGTCGAGACCGGCAGCGCGATCACCTGGAAATACCCGTCGTGCATTTTGAAGGGCGAGGGGTCGGTCGGCGAATTCTATTCGGTCGCGCTGACCAACAACCGCCAGCAGGCCGACACCGGGACCAAGATGGTCCACATCGGCGCGGGCACGCGTTCGACCATCGTGTCGAAAGGCATCAGCGCGGGGCGCAGCAACAACACCTATCGCGGGCTGGTCAAGGTGCTGCCGAACGCGGACAATGTGCGCAATTTCACCCAGTGCGATTCACTGCTGCTCGGCGACCAGTGCGGCGCGCACACCGTGCCCTACATCGAGGTCAAGAACCCGACCGCGCAGATCGAGCATGAAGCCACCACGAGCAAGATCAGCGACGACCAATTATTCTACGCGATGAGCCGCGGGTTGGACGGCGAAAGCGCGGTGGCGCTGATCGTCAACGGCTTCGCCCGCGAAGTGCTCAAGCAACTCCCGATGGAATTCGCGGTCGAGGCACAGAAGCTGCTCGGGATTTCGCTTGAAGGGAGCGTGGGATGATGGACGAATCCATATCGAGGATCGATCGGCATCGTGACGGAAGCGTTTCCGCGAAGGGCGAGATGCTCAATGACAAGTTGCATGGCTATTGGGAATGGTATCGCACCGACGGCACCCTAAAGCGTTCTGGTCACTTCCATCGAGGAGAGCAGGTCGGTGAGTGGATTACCCACGACCAACAAGGTTCGCCCTTCAAAATCTCACAGATGAAGCCAACCACGAATGCTTAAGATTACCAACCTCCACGCGACCGTCGCCGGCAAGCCGATCCTCAACGGCGTCACGCTCAGTGTCCCTGCGGGCGAAGTGCATGCGATCATGGGGCCGAACGGGTCGGGCAAGTCGACGCTGGCGTATGTGCTCGCGGGGCGGCCGGGGTATGACGTGACCGAGGGGTCGGTGACGTTCGCGCCCGCCAGTCACACCCGCGAAGGCGGGGGTCCCGCTGCTCCTGTTGCAGACAAGGGACAGCGGGATTTCCGCTTCCGCGGGAATGACGATGGAGGAGTGAACCTCCTCGCGCTCGCCCCCCACGAGCGCGCAGCCGCCGGCCTGTTTCTGGGTTTTCAATATCCAGTCGAAATCCCCGGAGTGTCGATGCTGCAATTCTTGCGCGAAAGCTTGAATGCGCAGCGACGGTCGCACGGTGAAGCCGAGCTGTCGGGCGGCGAGTTCATTCGCCTGGCAAAGGCGCAAGCCGCCGAACTCGGGATGGACGCGGAAATGCTCAAGCGGCCGGTCAATGTCGGCTTTTCGGGCGGCGAGAAGAAGCGCGCCGAAATGGTCCAGATGGGGATCATGAATCCCAAGCTCGCGATCCTCGACGAGACCGACAGCGGGCTCGACATCGACGCCTTGAAAGCCGTCGGCGCCGGGATCAACCGGATCATGCGCGCACCCGACAAAGCGGTGCTGCTGATTACGCATTATCAGCGGCTGCTGGACTATGTCCGGCCCGACCGCGTGCACGTGCTCAATGCGGGCAAGATTGTCCGCTCGGGCGGCGCAGAATTGGCGCTCGAACTCGAACGCGAAGGCTATCAGGAGGTGGCGGTGTGACCGCGCTCCCGACCCGCAAACTCGAAGCGTATCGCTACGCCGACATCGACGCATTGGCGTCGGTTTGGCGCGATCTTGCGGCGCCCGAAGTGGTCAAAATTGCTGCGCAGCAAAAAGTGCAGCAAATTTGGTTGCCGAGCGCCGAAACAGTGCAGGTTCGGCGCGCGGAAATCACGCTCGCGGAAGGCGCGAGCGCTAGCATTTTCGCGCTTAACAGCGCGGCGGATTACGGCCGCATCGAGCTCGACGTGACGCTCGCCGCCGATGCGAATTTCGAGTTGTTCGCGGCCAACATCGGCGATGGCGCGGCCAACCTCGAAGTGGTCACCAATGTCCGTCACATCGGCGAGCGCGGGCGCTCGCGTCAGACGGTTCGCAGCGTGCTCGGCGGCAAGGCGGTCGGGTCGTATCTTGGCAAGGTCGCGGTCGCGCGCGGGGCGCAACAAACCGACGGCGAGCAATCGGTCAAGGCCATGCTGCTCGACCGCGGTGCGAGCGCGAACTGCAAGCCCGAACTCGAAATCTACGCCGACGACGTCAAATGCGCGCACGGCGCGACGGTCGGCGAGCTCGACCGCGACAAGCTGTTTTACGCCGCCGCGCGCGGGCTTGATCCAGCGGCGGCGCGGGCGCTGTTGCTCGAAGGCTTCGTCGGCGGCTTGTGGGACCAGGCCGAAGGCGGCGAGACGATCGCCGAGCTGGCGCGCAATGCGCTGCGGGCCATCGCATGAACATCGCGACGCCCATCAATTCGGCGCTCAGCGTCCGTGACCAGTTTCCGGGAATCGCGGGCTGGCATTATCTCGACAGCGCCGCCACGGCGCAGAAGCCAAGGCAAGTGATCGACGCGATCACGCAGGCCTATGGCCGCGACTATGCGACCGTGCATCGCGGTGTCTACGAACGCTCGGCGAATATGACGCAAAGCTTCGAAGCGGCGCGCGCCGCGACCGCTTCGCTGATCGGCGGGGCGGAAGGCGAGATCGTCTTCACGCGCGGCGCGACCGAGGCGATCAATCTGGTCGCGGCGCGGTTCACCAACGGCTCACGCAAGCGGGTGCTGCTGTCCGCGCTCGAGCATCATTCGAACATCGTGCCGTGGC
>JBDSTQ010000215.1:0-4619 GCA_039928195.1 Sphingomicrobium sp. | reverse complement strand
TGCCGGTTGCAAGGAAGGGGCATGCAAGTGGATTCGGCGACGATCGAACGCATTCGCGAAGGCATGGCGTATGAGGCCGGCCGCAAGGGTCCGCCCGACGACTTTCCGCGCATGCCCGACATCCCCGCCGGCCGCTATGTCGATCCCGCCTTCCTCGCGCTCGAGGATGAGCGGTTGTGGAAGCGCAGCTGGCTGTACGCGGGGCATATGGATCAATTGCCCGAACCCGGCAGCTGGTTCCTGACCCGCAATAGCGGCTCGCCAATCTTGATCGTCCGCGACCTCGATGACGGGGTGCGGGCGTTTTACAATACTTGCCGCCATCGCGGCGGACCGTTGGTCAAGGAAGATGCCGGCAACGGCCGCGGCTTCGTGTGCGGTTATCACGGGTGGAGCTACACGCTCGACGGGCGGCTGGTCGCGGTGCGCGACAAACGCGATTTCGTCGATATCGATTTTACCTGCCACTCGCTGATTTCGGTCGCGTGCGACCGGCTTGGCGGGTGGATTTTCGTCAATGAGGATGAGGACGAACCGGTGCCGCTGCGCGACGCGCTCGGACCCGTCGCCGCCGAGCTCGACCAATTTCAGCCCGACAGTCTGACTCTGGTCGATTCGCGCGGTTATGACGTCGCCTGCAACGTCAAGGTGCTGCTCGACGCCTTCCTCGAAGTCTATCATTTGAAATCGATCCATCAGGATACGGTCGACCGTTTCCTGGACCACCGCGGGACCACGATCACTTTGTGGCCGGGCGGGCATTCGCGGATGACGACGCCTAACCGACGCAGCGGCTGGGTCGATCCAGGCACGCTTGGCATGCCCGACATTCCGACGGTCACCGAGATCCCGCGCGACAGCAACGTCAGTTACTTCATTTTTCCCAACATCGTCATGCCGCCATCGGCGACGGGGATGCCGATGCTGGTGTTCTGGCCGACGGGCCCCAACCGCATGCGCATCGATTGCCACTGGTTTAGTCCGCCCTACGGCGCCGACGGCCGCAGCCCGCTGTGGGACAAGCGTATCGCCAATTTCGAGCGCATTCTCGACGAGGATCTGCAATTCGCGCCGCAAATCCAGGAGTCGCTCGAAAGCCCCGGCTTCAAGGGCATGACACTGTGTTATCAGGAACGCCGAATTTACCATTATCATGAGCAAGTCGATCGCCAGATCGGCCCTAATCGCATTGCCGCCGAGCTGCGCGTTGAACCCGTGCTCGATGACTGGGTTGAAGGCGGGTGAACAAGGAAAATGTTGCGCCCCGGGCCGACTTAGCCGAGCCTGCCCCATTTGGGATGAGCGATGCCGAACTCGCGGCGCGGCAAACGGTGTACCGGCCCGATTTGCTCCAAGGCAAAAGCTGGCTGGTGTCGGGCGGCGGCTCGGGCATTGGCAAAGCGATCGCCTTTCTCGCGGCGCGGCTTGGCGCCGACGTCACGATTTGCGGACGAAGCGAAGACAAGTTGACCGCGACCCGGGACGCCATTGCTGAGACGACCGGGCGCGAAATCGATATTCGCGCGATGTCGATCCGCGAGCCACAAGCGGTCGAAAGCCTGCTCGACGATGTGTTCGCGCGGCGAGGGCGGATCGACACGCTGGTCAACAACGCCGGCGGACAATTTCCGCAGGACGCGATCGACTTTTCGCGCAAGGGCTGGCTGGCGGTCATCGACCTCAACCTCAACGGCACCTGGTGGATGATGCAGGAAGCCGCGCGGCGGTGGCGCGCTCGCAGCGAAGCAGGAAGCATTATCAACATGGTCGCCAACGTCGAACGCGGCATGCCGCAAGCCGCGCACACGTGCGCCGCGCGCGCAGGGATCATCTATCTGTCGAAAACGGTCGCGACCGAGTGGGCGCCGTTCGGCATCCGCGTCAATTGCATCGCCCCCGGGACGATCGAGACCGAAGGTTTCGCGGTCTATCCGGCGCACGCGCTCGAGCGGTTTCACGAAGCCAATCCAATGAAGCGGCTGGGCGATGCATGGGACGTCGCCGAAGCCGCCGCTTATCTCGGCTCGGAGGCCGCAGGATTCATCACCGGAGAAGTGCTGACGATCGACGGCGGGATGGCGCAGTGGGGCGTGGTGTGGCCGGGCGGCATGCCCGAATATTTCAACGTCAACGGCGGCGCTTGAGGAGACGATCATGGCCGACACCGCATTGAGCCGCATTCCGCGCGATCAACTTGCTCCCGAATGGCAGGGGGCGTGGGACATGCTCAACGGGCTCACCGGCGAACCGACGTTTATCGAGGCGATGGCCAACGCGCCCGAACTGCTCAATTTCGCGATGGTCGAATTCTATCAGAAGATCTTTTTCGGCGGCCGCGTCGAGCAGAAATACAAACAGCTCGTGCGGCTCCGCCTGAGTCTCGCGCACGGTTGCCGCAGCTGCAATCTGCAAAACCGCGTTGGCATGCGCGAGGCGGGTTACGACGATGCTCGCATTGCCGCAATCGAGGGCGATCGCGCGGGCTTTACCGAGGCCGAGCGAGCGGTGCTTGATTTCGCCGATGAAATGATCCTCACCAATCCCGGCGGACGGCTCGACGAAGCGCTCCACCGCCGCCTTAGCGCACATTTCGATGACGCGCAGATTTGCGAGCTTGGGGTCGTCGCCGGGTTCATTGGCGGAATGGCCAAGATGGCGTTCGTCCTCGACCTGGTCGAGAAGGAACCGACTTGCCCCTTCGTCCCCGCGGCGGCCGCGGCAGCCTAGCGCGAGGCGAACACCAGCAGGACGTTGCCGGGCATGTGATAGTATAGGCCGTAACCCGAATTTACCGCGACATAACCATCGCCGACCGCCGCGCCCGGTCCGCTCATTCCGCCGCCATGCCCTGGCGCCCCGGTAATCGTCTTGACCGGCCGGTTGGTGTCGACCGCCCACAACACCTTTCCGCTAACCGAGTCGTAGGCGCGGAACTGGCCGTCGAGATGACCCGCAAAGACCACTCCGGGAATTGCGGTGACCGCCGATGAAATGCCCGGATCGCAAAACTGTTTCCCTGCACAGCGGTCGGGCGCTTTAACACTCCAAAGCACCCGACCGCTCCTCGCGTCGAGCGCGTGAAGTCCCGCGCCGCGGATGCGCGCGTCATATTTCCGGCCGTCCTTGGTGTCGGCCATATCGTTGATCGGGACGAACACCCGCATTCCCTCGGCCGCCATGCCGAAATGAACCCCGCCCTGCGTGCCGCCATGGCCAAGGCGGCGCTGCCACAGCAATTTCCCGCTGTCGGGATCGATGCCGAAGGCGACGCCCGACTTTTGGCCGGCGACAATGATGTCGCGTCCGCCGCCGATCGGGATCAACAGGGGAGAGGCAGCGACGTCGAGATCGGGGCCCTTTTCCTTCGGGCAATTCTCATTGGCCATCATGCAGCCGACGTTCCACGCATCGCCGCGGGTCAACTGCGCGATCCATTTGCGCTTGCCGCTCCGCGCATCGACCGCGATCACCGCGTCGCTATCGCCGTCGGCGGGGCTCGAATAATTTTCGCCGCTGCCGAAATAGAGCAGGCCGCGCCGGGCATCATAGGTCGGCGAATTCCACACCGGCGCGCCCGACGGCCCAAGGATGTTAGTGCCGGTGCTGGTCTTGCCCTGCGGGCGCGGCGGCTCGGTCACCGTGTAAGCGCGCCATTTCTCGGCGCCATCGGCAAGGTTGAGCGCGACGACCTTTCCGCGGAAGGTGCAGCAGGCATATTTGGGGTCGGCGGCCGACGTCACCTCGAGCGAGGAAACAGGCACGAACAGCATTCCCGCCGCCAGCGTCGGCGTGCCGGTAATCGTCGCGTTGGGATGATCGTCGACCTTGCGCTTCCACAGCACGCGGCCGGTGATTGCGTCGAGCGCGTAGGCGCGACCGAGGATGTCGCCGAAATAGAGGCGCTTGCTGTCGGGGTCGGCGACGATCGCGGTGCGCACTTCGGCCGACACGCGCGAGCTCCAGCGCAGGCAGCCGCTGGCGAGGTCAAACGCGTACAGTGTACCGTCATGGCCGCCGACGAATATGGTGCCCCAGCCGATCGTCGGTTGCGAGCGCGCGCGGATCGCGCCGGGATAAGCGAACGCCCATTTGAGCTTGAGCTTGGGGACGTCGGCACGGGCGAGCCCGGCAACCGCGGCGGGAATGAAGCGGCGATTATCCTGGCCCCAGCCGACTCGTGCCGGAGGCGGACCGCCGGCCAACTGGACCGACGGGCAGCGCGCTGGCGGCGCCGGCGATTTGTAATCGGCGAGGCTGATGCGCGCGAGATATTCGGCGATGTGGACGCGCTGTTGCGCGCTCAGCGCGGCCGCCTGGCGCGCCATGACACCGCCGTTCAACGCCGCCAGCACCGCGTCGGGCGACATCATTTCGAGCCACACCTGCTGCGGAGCCTTGGGCACCGCGCCATTGTGGCAGCCGGCGCAATTGGTCTCGAACAGATCCTTGCCCGGATGATGCTCGACGTCGATCGGCTTGCCCGCGCGCGACTGGAACTCGTCGGTCGACTGGACGAGCTCGCTGCTCGTGCCCTCGCCCTTGGGGCCGTCGCCTTGGCCGCAAGCGGACAGGCTTAGTCCCAAGGCGGCGGCCGCAAGGCAGGCTACCAATCGCTGGCG
>JBDSTQ010000214.1:0-5578 GCA_039928195.1 Sphingomicrobium sp. | reverse complement strand
CGCGCCGCGGCGACGCTCAAACTGCTCGATCCGGCCAGGTGCAAACCCGCGCCGCCGCCGCCGCGCACCAATCAGGCGATGTACGGCGCCGACGATCCGCTTGGGCTGATTCCGTTCGCCGACAAGGTCGCTTTGTGTCAGCGGATCGACGCCGCGGCGCGCGCTCGCGACCCGCGCGTCGCCCAGGTCAGCGTCACCCTTGCCGCCAGCTGGAGCGTGATCGACATCGTCCGCGGCGACGGTTTCATCGCCTCCGACGTGCGTCCGCTCGTGCGCCTCGGCGTGAGCATCGTCGCCGAGCATAAGGGGCGCCGCGAAAGCGGCTACCACGGGCTTGGCGGCCGCTACCTCTACGACCGCTTGTTCGATCCCGCGACTTCGGACCGTGCGATCGACATCGCGCTTGCGCAGGCGCTCGCCAATCTCGACTCGGTCGCGGCGCCGGCGGGCGAAATGCCCGTCGTGCTCGGCCCCGGCTGGCCCGGAGTGATGCTCCACGAAGCCGTTGGCCACGGGCTCGAAGGCGATTTCAACCGCAAAGGCAGTTCGGCGTTTTCTGGCCGCATCGGCGAGCGCGTCGCGGCGCCGGGCGTGACCGTGATCGACGAAGGCGCGATTGGCGAGCGGCGCGGCTCGCTGACGATCGACGACGAAGGCACCCCGACCGGGCGCACGGTGCTGATCGAGGACGGCATCCTCAAGGGTTATCTTCAGGACCGCTTGAATGCCCGCCTGATGAACATGGCGCCGACCGGCAACGGCCGCCGCGAAAGTTTCGCGCATGCGCCGATGCCGCGCATGACCAATACCTTCATGCTCGGCGGCCACGATGATCCCGCCGAATTGGTCGAACGCGTCAAGGACGGGATTTACGCGACGAGCTTCGGCGGCGGGCAGGTCGACATCACCACCGGCAAATTCGTCTTCTCGTGCACCGAAGCCTATCGCATTCGCGGCGGCCGGATCGCTGAGCCGATCAAGGGCGCGACTTTGATCGGCGACGGCCCGAGCGTGTTCACCCGGGTCAAGGGCATCGGCAACGATCTCGCGCTCGACGAAGGGGTCGGCATTTGCGGCAAGGGCGGCCAGACGGTTCCCGCCGGCGTCGGTCAGCCGACTTTGCTGATCGAAGGGCTGACCGTCGGCGGGACTGCTGGATGAGCGGCGATTGGCGCGGCGACGTGCTGCGCTTGTGGTTCGGACTCGACCCAAAGCAGTGGTGGAAGACGGATCCCGAACTCGACCGCCGGATCAAGGATGGATTCGGCAAATTATGGTCCGAACAGCGCGCGCTTCCGTCGACCAGTTTCCTCGACGATCCGCTCAGCGCGCTTGCCGGCGTGATCCTGTTCGACCAGTTTCCGCGCAATATGTTTCGCGGCCATGCCGAGCAATTCGCCACCGATCCACTGGCGCTCGGCATCGCCAAGGCGGCGGTCGATCACCATCTCGACGATCAGCTCAAACCCGCCGAGCGTGGCTTCCTCTACATGCCGTTTGAACATAGCGAGGCGCTTGGCGATCAGCAGCGTTCGCTTTTGCTGTTCACCCAACTCGGCGACAATGAGCTGCGCGCTTATGCCCACAAACATCACGCCGTCATCGCCCGTTTCGGCCGCTTCCCGCACCGCAACGCAATGCTCGGCCGCACCCCGCGCGCCGACGAAATCGCCGCCGGCGACGTCGTGCCGTGGTGAACGGCCTGGTTCTCGCCGAAAGCTACAACACACGGGTCGAGGCAGACCTTGCGCGCATCTTTCTGGCGAGCCACGGCATTTCCGGCGTGCTCTTCGACGCCGAAATAGCATCTTATGGTTTTACCGCCGGCGGTATCAGGTTGATGGTGATCGAACAGGATCTCGCCGACGCTCGCCGGCTACTTCGTGACTCCTCGCCCTAAAGCAGATGCGCGATCGGGCCGGGATCGATGCCCGCGCCGTTCAGGCATTGTTCGACCGTTTCGCGGCTGGCGCCTTCGCCGCGCTGAGCCAGCGCGAGCGCGAACGCCGAGCGCTGTCCCGAGCGGCAGAATGCGAGCAGCTTGCCGTCGCCCGCGGCGCGCACCGCGTCCTGCATCGCCTCGACGTCGGCGGGGCCGATCCCGCGGATGATCGGGACGTAGCGATAACCGATCCCCGCCGCCTCGGCCGCGGCCTCGATCTCGGCCGCCGCCGGCTGCCCGGGCTCCTCGCCGTCGGGGCGGTTGTTGACGAGCATCGTCACACCCTCGCCGGCGAACCCCGCGACATCGGCCGGAGCAACCTGGCCGCAGACCATCGCCTTGTCGCCAAGGTTGCGCAAGCCGCTCACCGGCCGCGCTCGCCCTTGTTCGGAGCGGGCGCCGCCACTGGCTCGACCGGCGCAGCAGGTGCCGCACCAGGCGCGACCTTCGGCAATCCGCGATATTCGATCATCGGTTCGACTTGCGGGTCGCGCCCGGCGAAGGCGCGGTACATGTCGGCATATTCGATGGTGTTGCCGCGCGACAAAACCATGTCGCGGAAGCGCTGGCCATTGGCGCGGGTGAGTCCGCCATGCTCCTCGAACCAGTTGAACGCGTCATGGTCGAGCATCTCGGTCCATGCATAGGCATAGTATCCCGCCGAATAGCCGTTGCTCCAGATGTGCAGGAAGTAAGGCGTGCGGTAGCGCGGCGGGACGTGGGCATAATCAAAACCGCTCGCGGCGAGCGCCTTGGCCTCGAACGCATCGGCGTCCTGGCGCGGCGCATCGGGCGCCAGCGAGTGCCAGTCGAGATCGACCTTGGCGGCGGTGATCGCCTCGCCCAGCTCATAGCCCTGGTTGAAGGTGCGCGCGTTCTTGATCTTGTCGATCAGCGCCTGCGGGATCGGCTGGCCGGTCTGATAATGGACCGCATAGTGCGGCAGGACCTTGGGATCGAGCGCCCAATTCTCGTTGAACTGCGAGGGGAACTCGACGAAGTCGCGCGCGGTGTTGGTGCCCGACAGCGTTGGATAGGTCTGCGCCGCGAACAACCCGTGCAACGCATGGCCGAATTCATGAAACATCGTCGTGACATCGTCGAAGCTGACCAGCGCGGGCTTGCCCGCCGCCGGCTTCTGGAAATTCTCAACGTTGTAGATGACCGGAATCGTACCGCGCAAATAGCTTTGGTTGACAAGGTTCGACATCCACGCGCCGCCCTGTTTGTTGTCACGCTTCCAGAAATCGAAATACATAATGCCGAGCGTCTTGCCGTTCTCCTCAAGCACTTCATACGCCTGCATGTCGGGGTTCCACCCGGGCAGGTCGGTGCGCGGCTTGAAGGTCAGGCCGTAGAGCTGGTTGGCGGCATAAAAGACACCGTCGTTGAGCACTTTGTTGATTTCGAAATAGGGCTTCAGCTGATCGCTATCGAGCGCGTAGCGTGCCTTGCGGATCTGCTCGGCATAGATGTTCCAATCCCATGGCTGAAGCTTGAAGCCGCCGCCCTGCTGATCGATCAGCGCCTGAATGTCGGCGGCCTCGGATTGCTCCTTGGCGGTCACCGCCGGTTGCAGCCGGGCGATAAAGCCTAGCGCATTTTCGGGGGTCTTCGCCATCTGGTCGGTCAGCGTGTAAGCGGCGTAGCTGGGGAAGCCGAGCAGCCCCGCTTTCTTGGCGCGCAGTTGGGCGATTTCGGAAACCAGCGCGCGCGTGTCGTTGGCGTCGCCCTTCGACGCGCGGGTGGTGCTCGCCATGAACAACGCTTCGCGCGTCGCGCGATTGGTCAGCGATTCGAGCGACGGCTGTTGAGTCGTATTGACCAGCGGCAGAACATAGCCGGCAACCTTGCGCTCCTTGGCGGCTTCGGCGGCCGCGGCGATCTGATCGTCGGACAGGCCGGCGAGCGCCGCTTTGTCGGTGACGTGCAGCGCGCCCGCCTTGGCCGCGGCGAGCAACCGTTGATTGTAATCGGTCTGAAGCGTGCTCACTTGCTTGTTGAGTTGCTTCAACTGGGACTGCTTGGCTGGGCTCAGCTGTGCGCCGGCCTTCACGAACTGGTCGTAATAGACTTTGAGCAGCCGCGACTGCTCGGGGTTAAGGCCGAGGCTCGCCTGTTGGTCGCGCAGCGTGTTCACCCGCGCGAACAATTTGGGGTTGAGATAGATAAAATCCTGATGCGCCGCGAGCAATGGCGAAATCTTCGAATCGGTCGCTTGCAGCGTGTCATTGGTGTTCGCGCCATTCACTGCCGAAAATGCCAGGATCGAACGCTCGAGCAGCGCGCCCGAGCGCTCCATGGCGGCCAGCGTGTTGCCGAAGGTCGGCGGCGCCTTCTGGCCGGCGATCGTCAGCATCTCGCGCTTCTGCTCGGCCATTCCGGCGAGGATCGCGGGCAGATAATCGGCGTCCTTGATGCGCGCGAAATCGGGCGCTTCGAACGGCAACGCGCTCGGCTTGGCGAACGGATTGGATGCGGGCAACGCGGCCGAAGCAGCTGGCTTGGTCGCTGCGGTGGCTGCGGCGGGAACCAACGACAGCGCGGCCGTCGCGAGGAGAAGCTTGCGGATCATTTGATGTCCTGTCGGGTAAAGGCGGAAAGTTGTCGGCCCTGTCCAACGCCTTGGCGCATTGCGCAAGCCTGAATTCGATCAACGGTCAGCCGGCACGCACCACCTCGAGCATCGCCGCGCCATAGCGCTCGAGCTTGGCGGCGCCGATGCCCGGCAACTCGCCAAGCTGCGCCAGCGAGGCCGGGCGCGCGGCGGCAATTTCGCGCAGTGTCGAATCGTGGAACACGACGTAGGGCGGGATCCCCGCCTCGACCGCCAGCCGTCGCCGCTCGGCACGTAGCGCTTCGAACAAGGGATCGACCGGACCATCGTCGGGCGCGCCGCGGCGACGGCGCTTGCGGGGCGGCGGGACCGCGATCGTCAGCGTCTCGCCGCCCTTCAATATTCCGCGTGCGCCGGGCCCGAAACTCAGTCCGCCATAAGCATCGGGGCGCAGCGCATCGCGCGCGATCAGCGCCCGCGCCGCGGCCGGAATCAGCGCCATTTCCTCAGCCGTGCAAATTCCGAACACCGACAATTTGTGGTGGCCGAAATTGCGCACTTTCTCATTGTCGTCGCCGCGCAGCACCGCGCTCAAATGGCCGACGCCAAAGCGCATCTCGGTGCGGAACGCCGCAGACAGCAATTTGCGCGCGACTTCGGTCGCGTCAAGCATCGCCGGCGGGTCGATACAATTGTCGCAATTGCCGCAAGTCTCCGGCGGATCCTCGCCAAAATGGCGCAGCAAAATCGCGCGCCGGCAATTGGGCGTCTCGACCAAGGCCGCGAGCGCATTGAGCCGCTCGCGTTCCTGCGGCTGGCGCGCCGGCTCGACCTCTTTCTCGATCCGCTGGCGGGCGAGCGCGAAATCGCCCGCGGACCACAGCAGCCACGCCTCGGCGGGCTCGCCGTCGCGCCCGGCGCGGCCGGTCTCCTGATAATAAGCCTCGATGCTTTTGGGGATCGCGGCGTGCGCGACCAGCCGGATGTCGGGTTTGTCGATGCCCATTCCGAACGCGACCGTCGCCGCCATCACCATGTCCTCGCTATGCACGAACGCCGCCTGGTTGCGCTTGCGCACC
>JBDSTQ010000213.1:0-7775 GCA_039928195.1 Sphingomicrobium sp. | reverse complement strand
CGGCGAGTCCTGGTGATCGACTTCAAGACCGGTCGCGTGCCCAGTAGTGAGTGTGACATCCCGACGTCGCACCGCAAACAGATGGACGCTTATGCGGACGCCTTGCGGGTGATCTTCCCCGGCCGCGAAGTTCGCTCGGCCTTGCTCTACACCGCCGGCCCGAAGTTGTTCGCACTCGGCGCTTGAGCGGGGCGGGGCGAGTGCCCATATGGCGCTAGAACCCTAGACAGCTTCAGGAGAGCATCTGCCATGGCCACCAAGACGGTCACCGACCAAAGTTTCGCCACCGATGTGCTTGGCGCCGAAGGGCCCGTATTGGTCGATTTCTGGGCCGAATGGTGCGGCCCGTGTCGGATGATCGCGCCGGCGCTCGAGGAAATCTCGGCCGAGCTTGGCGAAAAGGTCACCGTCGCCAAACTCAACATTGATGAAAATCCCGATACGCCCGGCCGCTACGGCGTGCGCGGCATTCCGACCATGCTGCTGTTCAAGGGCGGTCAGCCGGTCGCGCAAAAGGTCGGGGCTGCGCCGCGCAGCCAGATTCAGCAGTGGTTGGAGAGCCAGTTGGATGGGTCCGCCGCAGCCGCCGTTTAATTGACTAGCCGGAGGGCGCTGCCTACATCGCCCGCGCATGACAGCCCCCTTGTGCGGGGCCACGGACCCGCGTCCGGCTTTTAAGGGATTTCCATGTTCGCCGCAGTGGCAAAAAGCATCTTCGGATCGTCGAACGACCGCTATGTCCGCGGTCTCGGCAAATATGTCGATCAGATCAATGCGCTTGAAGGTCAAATTCAGGCACTGACGGACGACGAACTGCGCGCGCAGACCGAGCGTTTTCGCGACCGTCTGGGGAGCGGCGAAAAGCTCGACAGCCTGATCCCCGAGGCCTTCGCCACGGTGCGCGAAGCGGCGGTGCGCACGCTTGGCCAGCGGCATTATGACGTGCAGTTGATCGGCGGCATCGCGCTCCACCGCGGCGAGATCGCCGAGATGAAGACCGGCGAGGGCAAGACGCTGGTGGCGACGCTCGCGGTCTATTTGAACGCGCTTGAAGGCAAGGGCGTCCACGTCGTCACGGTCAACGATTACCTCGCCCGGCGCGACGCCGACTGGATGGGTCAGATCTATCGCTTCCTCGGGATGACCGTGGGCGTGATCGTGCCCAATTTGCAGGATCAGGAGCGGCGCGACGCTTATCTCGCCGACATCACCTACGCGACCAACAATGAGCTTGGCTTCGACTATCTGCGCGACAATATGAAGTTCAGCCGCGCGCAAATGGTCCAGCGGCCGTTCAATTTCGCGATCGTCGACGAGGTCGATTCGATCCTGATCGACGAAGCGCGCACCCCGCTGATCATTTCCGGCCCGACCGACGACAAGTCCGACCTCTACATGTCGGTCGACAAGATCGTGAAGACCTTCGTCGCGACCGATTATGAGCTTGATGAAAAGCAGAAGAGCGTTGTTCTCACCGAGGACGGGACCGAGAAAGCCGAGCGCATGCTCGAGGAAGGCGATCTGATCGAGGGCCGCAACCTCTACGACATCGCCAACACCCTGGTCGTTCATCACCTCAACCAGGCGCTCAAGGCGAATGTGATGTTCAAAAAGGACATCGACTATATCGTCAAGGACGCCAAAGTGGTGATCATCGACGAGTTTACCGGCCGCATGATGGACGGACGCCGCTGGTCGGACGGGCTGCACCAGGCGGTTGAGGCCAAGGAAGGCGTTGAGATCGAGCCGGAGAACCAGACGCTCGCCTCGATCACCTTCCAGAATTACTTCCGCATGTACCCCAAGTTGTCGGGAATGACCGGCACCGCCATGACCGAAGCGCCCGAATTCTTCGACATTTACAAGATGAACGTCGTTGCCATTCCGACCAACGTCGAAGTGCTCCGCCAGGACGACGACGACGTCTTCTACAAGACGATGCAGGAGAAATTCGCCGCGATCGCGGTCGAGATCAAGGCCAAGCAGGAAATTGGCCAGCCGGTCCTGGTCGGGACGGTGTCGATCGAAAAGTCCGAGATGCTATCCGAATTCCTCGACAAGGAGGGGGTCAGGCATTCGGTATTGAATGCGCGCTTCCACGAGAGCGAAGCGCATATCGTCGCCCAGGCCGGGCGCATGGGCATGGTCACCATCGCCACCAACATGGCCGGTCGCGGGACCGACATTCAGCTTGGCGGCAACCTCGCGTTCCGCATGCAGGATGAGCATTCCGACCTCGTCCAGGGGACACCCGAATTCGACTCTCGCGCGGCGATCATCACCGACGAAATCGCCGCGGAGAAACAGCGCGTGCTCGATAATGGCGGGCTGTTCGTGCTCGGCACCGAGCGTCACGAAAGCCGGCGCATCGATAATCAGCTGCGCGGCCGTTCTGGCCGTCAGGGCGACCCCGGCCTGTCGCGCTTCTACCTCAGCCTCGACGATGACCTCCTGCGCATCTTCGGTCCGCAGACGATGTTCTCGCGGCTGATGAACAAGAACCTCGAGGACGGCGAAGCGATTGTCAGCCCGTGGATCTCGAAGGCGATCGAGACCGCGCAGAAAAAGGTAGAGGCGCGAAATTATGACGTGCGCAAGCAAGTCGTCGAATTTGACGATGTGATGAACGACCAGCGTAAAGTGATTTACGAACAGCGCTCCGACATCATGGACGCCGACGATGTGCGCGAAATTATCACCGATATGCGCGCCGAGACGGTCGCTGCGATTGTCGAAGTCAATTGCCCGCCGGGGAGCTATCCCGAGCAATGGAATGTCGCGGCGCTCAAGGACAGCGTCGATGAGGTGACCGGCCTCCAGCCGCCAATTGACGACTGGCTCGAGGAAGAAGCGGTCGATCCCGAAATGGTCGCCGAACGGCTCCAGGATCTCGCCGACGCAGCGATGGCGGGCAAGCTTGAGGGAGTCGATGTCGAGCGCTGGAATGAGGTCGAGAAGCAGATCCTGATTCAGACCCTCGACAGCCATTGGAAAGAACATTTGTCGACGCTCGATGCGCTGCGCCAGGTGATCCACCTGCGGAGCTACGCGCAAAAGAAGCCGATCGACGAATATAAGCAGGAAGCGTTCGCACTGTTCGAGCGCCTGCTGATCTCGATCCGCGAAGAAGTGACGCGGGTGCTGATGCGCGCGCAAGTCCAGCTCGAGGAAGCGCCGATGCCCGAGCTGCCTGATTTCATCACCCAGCACCTCGATCCTTTCTCGGGCGACGACGACAGCGCCGACATCGATGGCGGCGCGCGCATGGGCGCGATGATGCAGCAGTTTCCGCCGCTCAACATTCCGCGACCCCCGCTGCCGCAGCGCGACGGCGAGGGCGGAGTGGTCGACGCGCCGGTCAGCCGCAACGCGCCGTGCCCGTGCGGCTCAGGCCGGAAGTACAAGCATTGCCACGGGCAGCTCGCCTGACGCCCCCGGCCACTGGCGGGCCGATCGATCGCAGCGCGCTGAGGCGCGCTTACCGGCCCGACGAGGAAGCAGTCGTCGCCGAGCGCCTCGGCCAAGCGCGGCTCGACAACGGAGCGCTCGGCGAAGCCACCGCGACCGCACGCGCGCTGGTCAAGAATGTCCGCGCGCACAAGCCGTCGGGTATCGACGCTTTCCTTCAAGCGTATGACCTTGGCTCCGACGAGGGCATTGCAATGATGTGCCTGGCCGAGGCGCTGCTGCGCATTCCCGACGCGCACACGGCGGATGAACTAATCGCCGACAAATTGTCCGGGCCCGACTGGAAAGACAAGCTCGGCACTTCGGGCTCGGCGTTCGTCAACGCCGCAACTTTTTCGCTGCTGCTCACTGGCAAAGTGCTCGAGGGCGCCAACGACCGCTCGGACAATTGGCGCGCCGCGCTCGGCCGTGCGGTCGGGCGGCTGGGCGAGCCAGTGGTGCGCACCGCGGTCAAGGAAGCGATGAAAATCCTTGGCCGCAATTTCGTTTTCGGCCGCTCGATGGAGGAAGCGCTCAAGCGCGCCGCGCCCGAGCGCGCCAAGGGGCTGAGCCACAGTTTCGACATGCTTGGCGAGGCCGCGCGGACGCAAGACGATGCCGACCGCTATGCTGCCGCTTACCGCGACGCGCTGACCCAGATTGCTGGCGCGGCGACGGGTGGATTCAAGGCCGCCCCCGGAATTTCGGTCAAGTTGAGCGCGCTCCATCCGCGCTTCGAATTCGCCCATGCCGCGGAGGCGGTTGCCGCGGTCATTCCCGTTGTCCGCGCGCTCGCCGCCCAAGCCGCTGCCGCCGATGTCCATCTTACTATTGACGCCGAGGAAGCCGACCGGCTCGAGCTGCAGCTTGATGTGTTTGAGGCAATAATTGCCGACGACGAATTATTCGCCAGTGGATGGGCCGGCTTCGGAATCGCGATTCAAGCCTATCAGAAGCGCGCAGTGCCGCTGTGCGACTGGGTGATCGAGGCGGCGCGCGCGCACCGGCGCAAGCTGATGGTCCGGCTGGTCAAGGGCGCCTATTGGGACAGCGAGATCAAGGCCGCGCAAGTGGCTGGCCTGAGCGACTATCCGGTGTTCACGCGCAAGGTCGCGACGGACGTGTCCTATCTCGCCTGCGCCAAGCTGCTGTTTGGTGCGGGCGACGCCATCTACCCGGCGTTTGCGACGCATAATGCCAACAGCATCGGCCAGGTTCTGGCGCTGGCCAAAGGCCGACCGTTCGAATTTCAGCGCCTCCACGGCATGGGCGAGGGTCTGTATGCCGAGCTTGCCCAGCTTCAGGCGGCGCTGGGCGACGCGCAGACTCCGGTGCGCATTTACGCGCCGGTCGGCAGCCATAAAGAACTGCTCGCATACCTCGTCCGGCGGTTGCTCGAGAACGGTGCCAACAGCTCGTTCGTCAACCGCATCGCCGACGAGCAGGTGTCGCATGAGGATCTGGTGCGCGATCCGGTCGCCGAACTCGACGGGCTCGAACCCAAGCGCAACCCGCGGATCGTGGTCCCGCGCGCGATCTTCGGGCCGGGGCGGCACAATAGCGCGGGGGTCGATTTGTCCGACCCTTTGGTACGTGCACCTCTCCTCGAACGCCTGGCCAAGCTCGAGCAACGGAATTGGGAAGCGCGGCCGGGTCGGGGCAAAGGCAGTGCGCGGAAACTTGCCTCGCCTCACGACCGGCGGATCATCGTCGGTAAAGTATTCGAGGCGAGCGCCGCCGATATCGCCAACATGGCCGCGGCCGCCGCCGCCGCGCGGCCAGCGTGGGACGCGCTTGGCGGTGAAGCGCGCGCGCGCCTCCTCGACCGCGCCGCCAACCTGTTCGAGGAGGAGCGCGAGGCGTTGTTCACCTTGTGCATTCGTGAGGGTGGCAAGACCCTGCCCGATGCGGTGCTCGAAGTCCGCGAGGCGGTCGATTTCCTGCGCTTCTACGCCAGCGAGGCGCGGCGCCAGTTCAGCGCCCCGCTGCCGCTTCCGGGGCCAACCGGCGAGCAGAATACAATGCGGCTTCATGGCCGCGGCGTGTTCGCCTGCATCAGTCCGTGGAATTTCCCGCTAGCGATTTTCATCGGCCCGGTTGCCGCGGCGCTGGCCGCGGGGAATACGGCCATTGCCAAACCCGCCGAGCAGACCCCGCTGATCGGGGCGTTGGCGGTCGAGCTGATGCACCGCGCGGGAGTGCCCGCCGACGTCATCCAACTCGCGCCCGGCGACGGCAAGGTCGGTGCGGCGCTGACCGCGCACCCGCTGATCGCCGGGGTGGCGTTCACCGGCTCGACCGAGACCGCGCGCGCGATCAACCGCAGCCTCGCCGAGCGCGAAGGGCCGATCATTCCGCTGATCGCCGAAACCGGCGGGCAGAATGCGATGATCGTCGATTCATCGGCGCTTCCCGAGCAAGTCACGCGCGACGTCGTCTCGTCGGCGTTCCAAAGCGCGGGTCAGCGCTGCTCGGCATTGCGGACCTTGTTCATCCAGGAAGATGTCGCCGACGCGACGGTGACGATGATTGCCGGAGCGATGCAGGCGCTTCAAATCGGCGATCCGCGCGACCTCGCGACCGATGTCGGCCCGGTCATCGACGCCGAGGCCAGACAGGCGCTCGACCAGCATCTCATATGGCTCGATGCCAATGCCCGGCTTCTATCCCGAATCGCTTTGCCCGCGGCCGCCGAGCACGGCAGCTTTGTTGCTCCCGCGATGTACGAGATCAACTCGCTAACCCAATTGAATCAGGAGAATTTCGGCCCTATCCTCCACGTCATCCGGTTTGCGGCCGAGGATCTCGCCCAAGTCGTCGAAGCGATCAACGCCACCGGCTATGGCCTGACGCTCGGGCTCCAGAGCCGCATCGATACCGTCCGCGATTATGTCGAGGCCAACGCCCGCGTCGGCAATTTCTACGTCAACCGCAACCAAATCGGCGCGGTGGTCGAGAGCCAGCCGTTTGGCGGCGAGGGGATGAGCGGCACTGGGCCCAAGGCCGGCGGCCCGCATTATGTGGCGCGCTTCGCGACCGAGCGCGTGACCTGTATCGACACCACCGCGGCGGGCGGCAACGCTTCGCTCATGGCTGCGCTCGAGGGTTAATCGCTCAGGCCGCGCTGCCCCACGGGGTGACGGTTTCATTGGCCGGGCTGAGGATGAACGATCGCGCGAACAATTCGATCTGGCTCCGCAGCGCGCCGTCCTCGACCTGGCTGGTCAGGAATCGCAGCGTCTGAGGGAAGCTGTCGAACTCAGCGATGCGATCCTCGCGGCGAAACGCCATGCTCCAGCTTTTGAACGCGCGCTCGTCGATATCGCGATAGAGCAAACGGGCGACCGCACAGTGGCGCTGGTCGGCGCGGATCGTCGCCCACAATTTCTCCATCGGCGCGCGCGGTCCCTCGATCACTTGCATGTAGCGATTGCCGCCCGCGACCAGCAGTCCGGTGATCCGGTCGGCGAGATTGTTGGCGCGCGAAATGACCAGGATGCGATGCAGCACGTCCGCGGTTTGTGGCACCGTCGCGGTGCTGAAATAGGCAATCTGCAGCATCTGCGCGCGGCTCCGTTCTGGACGAAGGACCACCTAAGCTATTGAAGGTTGCGCCGAACTTGACGCTTACGCCGAATCGGACGCGGTTGCGCAGACACGCTTAGGAAAAATGGCTCCCCGAGTTCGATTCGAACGAACGACCAAGTGATTAACAGTCACCTACTCTACCGCTGAGCTATCGGGGAGCGGTCCAGATCGGACGAGGGCGCCTATGACGCAGCGAAACGCGATTCGCAACCCAATTAGGTTGCGAATTGCTCCATCGCGATGCGTTCGTCGAGCGCGTGCTCGGGATCGAACAGCAAGGTCAGCGAGCTGGTCCGGTCGAGGCGAATGTCGACCTTGGCGACGTCGCGCACTTCAATCTGGTCGGCCACCGCCGACACCGGGCGCTCTTCGGGGTCGATGATCGTCAAGCTGACCGCGGTGTCGTCGGGCAATAGAGCGCCCGACCAGCGGCGCGGGCGGAACGGACTGATCGGGGTCAGCGCAAGCATTTTCGCCTGCAGCGGCAAAATCGGCCCGCGCGCCGACAAATTGTATGCGCTCGATCCGGCCGGGGTCGCAACGAGCACGCCGTCGCACACAAGTTCGGGCATGGCGACGCGACCGTTGACGCTGATTTCGATCTTGGCGGTCTGGCGGGTCTCGCGCAGCAGGCTGACTTCGTTGATCGCGGCGTGGGTGAAAGTCTGCCCGCCGACCGTCGTCGCACGCATCTCGAGCGGGGCGACGTGGATCGCCTTGGCCGCGGCAATGCGCGCGTC
>JBDSTQ010000212.1:0-5362 GCA_039928195.1 Sphingomicrobium sp. | reverse complement strand
GGCATCAACAGGCCGCGCACCATGATGTCGAGATTGGCGCGGTCGGCGGGGCGCTCGACCCCCGGATCGTCGGCCAGCGTCAGCACGGTCGGGTCGAACGCCGCCCACAGCAAGCGCGGCGGGGCGCTCGGCTCAAGCGGCACATGCGCGATCGCGGTTCCGCGCGTCAGCGCCAGGTGAACCACTTCGCCGGTGCCGCCGCGGCCGCGCGGGGGAAGCCCGTCCCACACCGCGATCAGGATGTCGCAATGCGCCACCGTCGCGCGCCCGGTCATCACATAAGCGTCGAGCTCGCGGCCCTCCGTTCCCGGCAGTTCGAGCACGCAGGTTGCCCGCTCGATCAGCGCGTCGAACTGGTTGCGGGCGCCAGCATTGGCCAGGCTCGCACGATAACGGCTGCGCTCGAACGGCAGCACCACCTGCAGTTCCCAGCCGAGATCGAGCGCAATTTCGGCAGCCAGCTGATCGGCGCCATCGGCAATCGGCGACACGAACCGCCGCCGCAGTGGCGCCTCGGCGAAGCACGCCTGCTCGCGCTCGAGCAACGCCGCGCCGGTCTCCTCGATCAGCGCGAGCAATCCGCGCAACATTGGCTCGAGCCCCGCCACCGTGGAGCCAAGCACGTCGGCGCGATGCCCGGTCACCCCGACGCTGAGCACGAACGGCAAGCGTGGGGGGCTCGTGGTGCGCTGCTCGTCGGCGATGTTCTTAACCGTTAAGATCGCGATCTCTCTCTTCGCTCGCGATCGACGCGCCGTTTGCCGCTCACCTACGCCGGGCGGTGGCGAACCAGATCGCCGCAAGCGCGAGCAATACCGAGCCAGCGATCAAAAATACGGCGGCTTGGCTGAGCACGAACTTTCCTTTGCCGCCGTTGAGGATTTCGGGATCGAGCGCAGTGACCGCGGCGCCGTTCGCATCGACGAAATTGAGCTGATACTTCAGAGTGATGGGACCACCCTTGTTGGCATCATGAAATTTGAGTTCGGTGCCGCCGCCGGGACTTATCTTTGACGGATCAATTTGATCGGTTGGCGCAACGACTGCCGCCGTTGGCTTGATATCGGGCTGAATCCAGATTGGATTGGTTGGCGCGAATTTTATGCCGTTGCCGTTGATGATGTTGATCGTGATGTGATGATCGCCGCTGTCGCGATCGAATTTCACGACGGGATACGGACTCTGCGTGCTGCCGAAGCCGCAATCCGCATTGGTCGGCTTGTTGTGGCACAGTTTCCAGCTGGTCACTTTGCCATTCGCAATGGTCGGTTGAACGATCAGATCCGCTTTCATGTCAGCTCCCCTTCTGATGGTGTTCGGATTTTTCTTGCAGACGTCGGGTCAGGTTGATCACCTCCGCCCTTTGCCGCCGTTGATGATCGCCGGATCGTAGGATTCGATCTCGCCGGCCTTGTCTTTGAACCACAAGCGATAGTGCAGTGTGCATGCGTCGCTGTTGCGGTTGAGTGCGGTCAGCTGATGGCGGGCGGAGACGAATTCGTCGGCGGGAAATTCGGTGTCGTCGGAGCGGACATCGGCTGGTGGACAGCAATCGCGCATGACCCACAGCGCCGCGCCCTTATTGTCGAAGAAAACAAAATGCCGCTTGGGATCGGTCTGATCCTTGAGCATGAAATGCATGCGCGTGCCCGGGTCCTTTTTCTCGCGTTTGGGAATGATGATAGCTCCCTTGCCTTTGCTCGATCCGTCCTCATCCCAGCGCCAGTCATGCGACCATTCGACCCCGCCGTCCGGATTCGTCCGCGCAATGATGTCGACAAAGACTGGAATGCCGGGACGAACCAGCATGGGTTCGGCCCCCGGCGACGATGACAAAGCCTGTTCTTTCATGCTCTCGAACTCCCTGCTTTGATGGCCGACATATAGGCTGGATGGCGGTAGCCGATTGCGGCCAGCGACGACATTAGGCGCTGTGCTTCGCGCGCGTTGCCGAGCCGCATCTGCGTAATTGCGAGCAGCGCCTGTTCGCGCGGACGAAGCTCAATCGCTTTGGGCAATGCCGCCACCGCCGCCTGCCACGACTTAACCGCCTCCTCGCGATGATTGAGTAAAGCGTGCGCATTTCCGCTGACCAGCAAAGATTCAAACATCCAGGTACCGCGCTCATTCGATGCGGGGGTGGCGCGCACCGCCGCCGTCGCAAGGTCGGCAAGCTGCAAGGCTTCGGCCGGGTTTTGCTCGGCGATCGCTAGCCGGGCGCGCAACAGCAGGCACATCGTCCGTTTCTCGATGCTCCAATTGGCGACTTTGGCATCGCGCCGCATCAGCCGTTCGACGATGTCGCATCCCGATCGGATGGTCGTGCCCGCCGCGGCAGTCTGACCGACCGCCAGTTGCAACCCGGCGAGGTCGAACCTGCCCGAGACGTTGGCCTGCAGCCACTCGGTATTCTCGGGCTCGATGCGGAATAGCTCATCGGAAATCGCGACGCTGGCGAGCAACTCCTTGAGACCACCGGCAGCATCGCCGCGCGACGCCAGCAGCCGCCCGATCGACCGGTGGGCGGTCATTGCCGTGCGCTGAGTTTCCGTGTCGCGCGGATCGGCTCGCTCGAGGTCGCTGATCAATCGCAATTGTCTCTCACGTTCCGCCAGAGCCTGATCAAGCGCGCCCGAATATTCGTGTGCGTCCGCCAGCCAGGCCAAAGTGTTGATCAAGCGTTTCTGCAACGCGACATCGCGCGGCTCGGCCGCGGCCATGGTCTCGGCCACGTTCAGGGATGCCTGATAGGTTGACGCCGCGTCCTTGAATCTGTTTTGATCGATTCTTACCGTGCCAAGGTTGTTATTGGCGGAGAGTTGCTCGGCCCGATATTCCTTTTTATCGGGGGCCAGAACGACCATTCTGTTCGCCAACGCTTTATATTCGCGAAAATGCGCGGCGGCATTGTTGAGATCGCCGCGCTGGTACGCGATGTAGCCAACGTAAAATACGTTCTGGGCGTGATCGAATACACGCTGGCCATCGTCGGGATAGCGGCGAAGCGCTTCTCCAGTGCTGGCCAGCGCCTCCTGATACCGCTTTAAGGCGCCCGCCGTGTCGCCCCTGGTTTGAGCGATCTCGCCCATCATCGTCAGGGCCTTGGCGCGCTGCGCTAGTGCGGCATCCGACAGCGCCGATTTATCCTGTTTCTCGAAATAAGCGAGCGCGCGGCTGCCGACCGCATCGAGCGCCGCGAGCCGGCCGATCGGCTCAAGCTTGTCCTTGAGGTCGCCGAGCATGAAGCCGACCAGGCCTTCGGCCTCGCGCCGCTGATCGCGCGCTTCGTCGCGTGACTGGAAGGCGACCACCGCCAATGTGCTGGTCACCGCCATCCCACCCAGCGAGGCGGCGGCCAACCAGGCCATCCGCCGCTGACGCTGCGTCGTCTCGCGCTGAACAAGGTCGTCGAGCCCGAGTCCGAGCATTCCGGCGACCAGTTTGAGGAACCCTATCCGTCGCCCGTCGCCGCTGTCGCGCAGATCGGCCGCTAGCGGTTCCGCGGGTTTGCCCGTCGGCCGGCCACGGCGATCGTATTTCTCGCGTAGCGCCGGCGGAAAGCACTCTTCGTCCTCGCGCCCGGCGATCCCGCTGGCGAAAGGCTCGCCAGCGACGATCGCGGCCAGCACGCAGCCGTCGGGGCGGCTGCGCTTGAAGGCGTCGATTTCGGCATTGGTCCAGCGCGACTTGGCCGCCGCCGGGGAGCACAGCACGATCAGATATTGCGACGAAGCGAGCGCCGCCTTGATCTCCGCGCCGAGGTCGGTCGCCGCGGCAAGCTCGTGGCGGTCGCGAAAGATCGGCGTCAGCCGCCGCGGGATTGAGCCATTGCCAGTGATCTTTCCGGCAAGCGTGGGCGGCACCCGGAAGCACTCCAACTCGCGGTGCAGCCACTCGGCCGATGCCTCGTCGGTGTGGCTGTAGCTGAGGAAGGCATAATAAGCGGTGCGGAACCGTTCGACTGCTTGCGGTCCCGCAGCGCGTCCGTGAGCGGCGCTGTCCTTGGATGGTAATTCCGCAACCCGAGCCACCGGCGCCCCCTGCGCAGCTTGACGCTTGTTAACACAGCGGTGGCCCAAGCGTCTAACTTTGCCGCGCGCGGCCCGAGCGCCTATATGCATGGCCATGTCCGCACTTCGCCCCTGGCGCACCATCGACCGCCGCGCCTCACGCCAGATCATGGTCGGCGCCGTCCCCGTCGGCGGCGATGCGCCGATCAGCGTCCAGACGATGACCAATACCCTTACTTCGGACGCGGCGGCGACAATCGCGCAGATTCGCCGCTGCGAGGAGGCCGGGGTGGATATCATCCGCGTCTCCTGCCCGGACGTCGCAAGCACCGCCGCGCTCGCCGAGATCGTCCGCGAAGTGTCCGTGCCGATCGTCGCCGACATCCATTTCCATTATAAGCGCGCGCTCGAGGCGGCCGACGCCGGCGCCGCTTGCCTGCGCATCAACCCCGGCAATATCGGCTCGGACGAGCGCGTCCGCGAAGTCGTCAATGCGGCCAAGGCCAATGGCTGCGCGATCCGTATCGGGGTCAATGCCGGAAGCCTCGAAAAGGATCTGCTCGAAAAATATGGCGAGCCGTGCCCCGAAGCCTTGGTCGAAAGCGCATTGGACCATATCCGCATTCTCGAGGATCACGGCTTCACCAACTACAAGGTCGCGGTCAAGGCGTCGGACCTGTTCCTCGCGGTCGCCGCCTACCACAGCCTCGCCGAACAGGTCGATTGCCCGCTCCACCTCGGCATCACCGAGGCCGGCGGGCTGATCGGCGGGACGGTCAAATCGTCGATCGGCATGGGCAGCCTGCTGTGGGCGGGGATTGGCGACACCATCCGCGTGTCGCTCTCGGCCGAGCCCGAGGAAGAAGTCCGCGTCGGCTATGAAATCCTCAAATCGCTCGGCATTCGCAGCCGCGGCGTGCGCGTCGTCTCGTGCCCGAGCTGCGCGCGCCAGGGGTTCGACGTCATCCGCACCGTCGAGGCGCTCGAAGAACGCTTGCAGCACATCAAGACCCCGATGAGCCTGTCGGTGCTGGGCTGCGTGGTCAACGGCCCGGGCGAAGCGCGCGAGACCGACATCGGGATCACCGGCGGGGGCAATGGCACCCACATGGTCTATCTGTCGGGGGTCACCGACCATCACGTCCAGGACGCCGACATGGTCAACCACATCGTCCGCCTGGTCGAGGCCAAGGCGGCCGAGCTCGAAGCCGCCGCCGCGCTGCCCTTCGAAACCCTCGACGCCGCCGAGTAGCGACCGCTAAGCGCGGGCGATGAACCGCGTCGCCCAGCATCCGGTCAAAGCCTTCGCCGCCGCGCTTGCCGCGGTCGCGGTGCTGTCGGTGATGGATGCG
>JBDSTQ010000211.1:0-3347 GCA_039928195.1 Sphingomicrobium sp. | reverse complement strand
GCCGGCTCGTCGTCGCCATAGACCGCGAGCAACGCTCCCACCGGCAGCGTCTCGCCCGGCTGCGCGAGAATGCGCACGAACTTGCCGTCGGCCTCGGCTTCGACCTCGTTGGTGATTTTGTCGGTTTCGATCAGCGCCAGAACTTGTCCGCGCGAGAAGGGCTTGCCTTCCGCGGCCATCCATTCGCCGATCATGCCCTCGGACATTTCGATGCCCCATTTGGGCATGGTGAAGGCTTTGAGCGGCATCGGTTCTAGCTCCGGAAAGCGAGCGTCTTGCGCACCGCCTCCTCGATCTTGCCCGGCGACGGCAGCCACGCGCGCTCGAGTTCGCGCGCGAAGGGGATTGGCGTGTGCGGACCGGTGACCATTTCGGGCGGCGCCTTCAACGCCCCAAAAGCCTTGTGCGCGACCAGAGCGGCGATGTCCGCGGCGAGGCTACAGCGCGGCGGGCTTTCGTCGACCACCACCAGCCGCCCGGTTTGTTCGACGCTGTCGAGGATCGCTTCCTCGTCCATCGGGCTGGTCGTGCGCAGATCGATGACGTCGCAGCCGATGCCCTCGGCGGCGAGCTTGTCGGCGGCTTTCTCGGAGAATCCGACCATCCGCCCACAGGTGACGATGGTCACGTCACCACCTTCACGCGTCAGCCGCGCGTGGCCGAACGGCACGCGATATTCGCCGTCAGGGACTTCGCCTTTGACGCCGAACATCGCTTTATGTTCGAAGAACAGCACCGGATCATCGCCGCGGATCGCCTCGGTCAGCAGGCCCTTGGCGTCGGCCGGGGTGGCGGGCAACGCGATCTTGAGGCCGGGCATCGAAGTCATCATTGCATAGACCGACTGGCTGTGTTGCGCGGCGGCGTTCATCCCCGCGCCGTAGATCAGGCGGAGCACCGCCGGGCACTTGGTCTTGCCGCCGAACATGTAGCGGAACTTGGCCATCTGATTCCAGATCTGGTCGAGGCTGACGCCGACGAAATCGGCGAACATCAGCTCCGCGATCGGGCGCTTGCCGGCGAGGGCGGCACCGGCAGCGGCGCCGACGATGGCACTTTCGCTGATCGGGGTGTCGAGCACCCGGCCCGGACCGAATTTGGCGTACAGCCCGCCGGTGGTCCCCCAGATTCCGCCGATCGCTTCGGCCCCGCCGGCGGTGCCCATGCCGCCGACGATATCCTCGCCCAGTGCGATCACATTCTCGTCGCGCTCCATCTCCTCGAAGATGGTGCGGTTGATCGCGTCGCGGATCGACATCACCGCCATCAGTAGCTCACGTACACGTCGTCGAGCACTTGCTCGGGAGTCGGCGGTGGCGCCGCCTTGGCCTCGGCGGTGGCTTGCTCGATCAATTGCGCGACCTCGGCATCGATCGCGTCGAGTTCGGCTTTGTCGAGTCGGCCGTCGACGCTTGCACGGAAGGCCTTGAGGCAATCGCGCTGGTCGCGAATGCGGTCGAGCTCGCCAGGCCCGCGGTAGCGCTGCGGATCGCCCTCGAAATGGCCGTAGAAGCGCTCGGTATCGAGTTCGATCGCCGCCGGCCCGCTGCCGCCGCGGACATGGTCGAGCAATTCGCGCATCGCCTCGAAGGTCGAAAAGAAGTCGCAGCCGTCGGCGCGCCACGCCTTCAGTCCGAAGGCTTCGGCGCGGCTGGCGATGTCCTTGGAAGTGCCGACCGAATATTCGACCCCGGTGTGCTCCGAATAATGGTTGTTCTCGAACACGAAGATCGCCGGCACCTGAAGCACGACCGCGAGGTTCATCGCTTCGAACGTGGTGCCCTGATTGCACGCGCCGTCGCCCGAAAAAGCGATCGAGACCTGGCTCTTGCCGTCGAGCTTGGCGCTGATCGCCGCGCCGACCGCGATCGGCGCGCCGGCGCCGACGATGCCGTTGGCGCCGAGCATGCCGATCGACACGTCGGCGATGTGCATCGACCCGCCCTTGCCCTTGCACAGCCCGTCGGCGCGCCCGTAAATCTCCTTCATCATCGCGCGCACGTCGCAGCCCTTGGCGATGCAATGGCCGTGGCCGCGGTGGGTCGAGACGATGTAATCCGCATCGCTCAGATGCTGGCAGACGCCGACCGCGGCGGCTTCCTGCCCGCAATAAAGATGCGTGAAGCCGGCGATTTCCCCGGTTTTGATCTCGTCGTGCAGGCGCTCCTCGAACGCGCGGATCGTCGCCATCGTCCGGTAAGCGGTCAGCAGATCGTCGCGGCCGAGCTGGCTCACAGTGCGCCTCCGGCCATGAGATATTGATCGATGACGCTGTGAAAATGGCGGATACGCAGCTCCTGGTCGCCTAGCCACAGTCCCTCGAAGCCCGACGAATGCATGCCTTTCTGGACGTTGGGAAGGTTGAATGCATCCTGGTCGAGCACCAGCCCGATCGACTTGTCACCGTGACGGAAAATCTGGTGTTTCGGGCGGCGGTATTCGACCTCGGGGTCGTCCTTTTCGGCGTCGGGCAATTCGAACATCCAGATGTCGTAATACATTTTGTCAGGATCTTCGGGATGCGGGCGCTGACGAAACAGCATGAGATCGTCGGCGTGGGTGTTGAGCGTCACATTGGGAAAGATCGTATAATGATAATCGTCGGTCAGCTGATCGTCGTTGAGCTCGGAATAATCGCGGCCTTTTTTGCGGCCATGATCGCGCATGTGGCGCTGGATGGCCTTGCGGATGGCGGTCATCGGCCCGTCCCAGTCGGCCGGGTCCATGCCGGCCTTCTCCATCATATACTGGATCGGCGGCGGGATTTGCGACGGCAGATCCTTGCGCGGGCTGATCGTCCCGAACGGGATCAGATAGCGGTTATGCTTGCCGAAGCAGTCGATCTGTAAATTGACGTCGTCCAAATACCACATCAGCTGGGGATGGATGCCCTGGACATGATAGCTTTCGTTAAACGCGTCGACGCTCGCCTTCCAATTGCAATCCCACTCGACCGTGACGTCGCGGACCATGCGCATGCGCTCGAAATGATAGGGCGACAGATGTGCGTGCACCGGGTCGAGATAGTCGAGCAATGGCTCGGCCTCGGGATTCAGCGAGAACCACACGAAGCTGCCCCACTCGCCCGCGGGAAGCGGCGGTATGCGGCCGCCCGGCGGGCACCCCTGGGGGAAGCTCGACCGGTCGGGAATATGTTCGATCGCGCCGTCGAGGGCGTAGGTCCAATGATGGTACATGCATTGGAAATTCTCGGCACCTTTGCCGATGCCCTCGGGACGCAGCCGGTTTCCGCGGTGGAGGCAGACATTGTAAAAGGCTTTGACCGATCCGTCGGGCTGGCGGACGATCAGCACGCTTTCATTGCCGATGTCGGTGCAGATGTAATC
>JBDSTQ010000210.1:0-4173 GCA_039928195.1 Sphingomicrobium sp. | reverse complement strand
CGTCGATCTCGACCACGCGCTCGTAGAGCATCTGCGGCAGCACAATGTGTCGCGCGAAAATGTCCGGCCGCGCCTGATAGCCGATGCGCAACGCGTCGCCGAAGCCGCGCGTGATCGCCAGCGCGGTGCGGTCGCCGGTGCGCTCGAGCAGCGCGTTGGTTGCGACTGTGGTCCCGATCCGCACTTCCTTCACGCGCCCGCCATGCCCGGCGATGACGCGCGCAATCGCTTCCAGCGCCGCATCGGCATATTGCCCGGGGTTCTCGCTGAGCAATTTCTCGACGCGAAGCTCGCCATCGGTAGCGCGCGCGACGACGTCGGTGAAGGTCCCGCCGCGGTCGATCGCGAATGTCCAGCTGCGCTCCACCCCCACGCTCTAGGGGTTTCGATGCGCGGCAGCACCCCCTATGGCGCGGCCATGAGCATCCTCGTTACCGGAGCCGCGGGCTTTATCGGCGCCGCCACTGCCCGCGTCCTGCTCGAGCGCGGGACACGCGTTATCGGGATCGACAATCTCAACGAGTATTATGATCCGGCGCTCAAGCGCGCGCGGGTCACGAGGCTGAGCGCGGATTTCGGCGAAACGTTCAAGTTCGTCGAACTCGATTTCGCCGACGCCGATGCCCTCAACGCGATGGCCCACGGCGAGGACTTCGACCGCATCGTCCATGTGGGTGCGCAGGCCGGGGTCCGGTACAGCATGGAAAATCCGGGCGCTTACGTCCGTTCCAACCTCGTCGGCCATTGCAACCTGCTCGAGCTCGCGCGGCAGCGGCGCTCGAGCCACTTCGTCTATGCGTCTTCGTCATCGGTCTATGGCGGCAACAAAAACCTGCCGTTCCGGGTCGAGGACCGCGTCGATCATCCGCTGTCACTTTATGCCGCAACCAAGAAGTCCGATGAGCTGCTGACCGAATCCTATGCCAGCCTGTTCCGCCTGCCCGCGACGGGTCTGCGCTTCTTTACCGTTTACGGTCCGTGGGGCCGGCCCGACATGGCGATGTGGATTTTTACCAAGGCGCTGTTCGCCGAGGAACCGCTGCCGCTTTACAATGGCGGCGAAATGCGGCGCGATTTCACCTTCATCGACGATATTGTGCGCGGGGTCGTCGCTTGTCTCGATTCACCGCCGGCCGACGACGGCGAGCTCAAGGCCGGCGGGAGCAGCACTCCGCACGCGCTCTACAATATCGGCAATAGCCGGAGCGAAGACCTGATGCGCGTGGTCCAGCTGCTCGAGCAAGCGACCGGGCGCAAGGCCTTGCTGTCGCCGCAGCCGATGCAGCCGGGCGACGTCAAGGACACCTTCGCCGACATCAGTGCGATCGAGCGCGACCTCGGCTTCGCGCCGCGCACGACGATCGATCAGGGCATCCCGCTCTTCGTGGCCTGGTATCGCGACTATCATAGGGTGTGATTTGATATGAGCCTGCCCCCGCTGCTTCGGCGCCTGCGCCTGCCGGTGATCGGCGCGCCGCTGTTCATCGTCTCCAACCCGGCGCTGGTCATCGCGCAATGCACCGCGGGCGTGGTCGGCAGCTTCCCGGCATTGAATGCGCGACCGGCGGCGCAACTCGACGAGTGGCTTCACCAGATCAGCGAGGCGCTCGCCGCGTGGGACCGCGACCATCCCGATCGTCCGGCGGCGCCTTATGCGGTCAACCAGATCGTCCACCGTTCGAACGACCGCATCGAGGCCGATCTGGCGATGTGCGCCAAATGGAAAGTGCCGATCGTGATCACTTCATTGGGCGCGCGGCCCGAGCTTAATGAGGCAGTCCATGGCTGGGGCGGGATCACCCTTCACGACATCATCGACAACCGCTTTGCGCGCAAGGCGATCGACAAGGGCGCCGATGGGCTGATCGCGGTCGCCGCCGGTGCCGGCGGGCATGCCGGGCGGTGGTCGCCGTTCGCGCTGGTGCAGGAAATCCGCGCCTGGTTCGACGGCCCGCTCGCGCTGTCGGGATCGATCGCCACCGGAGCCGCGGTGCTCGCGGCGCAAGCAGCCGGCGCCGACCTGGCTTATGTCGGCTCACCCTTCATCGCCACCGCCGAAGCCACTGCCAGCGACGCCTATAAGCAGGGCATCGTCGAGGGCGGCGCAGCGGACATCGTCTACACCGATTTGTTCACCGGGGTTCACGGCAATTATCTGCGCGGATCAATCACGGCCGCGGGTCTCGACCCCGAAGCACTTGCCGCCGGCACTGTCGAAACGATGAAATTCGACGGCGACGGCATGAAAGCCAAAGCGTGGAAGGACATTTGGGGTTCGGGCCAAGGGATTGGCGCGATCGACCGCGTGCGTCCCGCGGGGGAATTCGTCGAGCTGCTTGCCAATCAATATGCCGCCGCCAAAGCGCGGCTGTGCGCGACCGCCTAAAGCTGGCCGCCAAGCCCGCGTTCGAGCCGGCCCATCAAAGCCCGCGCCGGGCTTTGCGGAATGTTGCTGGCCAACCCGCCTTCGTCGATCCGCTGGACCCGCGCGTACAGTTCGCTGCTTGCCAATATCAGCTTGCGCGCGGTGTCGGGCAGTTGCGCGACGACCGCCGGGTCGCTGTCCTGGGCATTCCCCAGCCGCCGTTCGACGCGGGGACCGTCGCGTTGCGGGACGTCGCCCGACTCGATTGCGCGCTGGGTCAGCAGCCACGCGACGATGTGCATGATGCGAGTCGTAACTTTAAGCGACTCACACGCAAAACCGACTCGTGCGAATGGCCTCAGGTTTGACCGTTCGTCGCGCCCGACCTCGTCGAAATAGGCGCGCGCCTCATCCGCCAGAAGCATCGCTTCGGTGTATAGCGAGTCGACCAGCCGCGAGGTGATCGCGGCTTGCGGCGGAGGAAGGTCCGAATCGTCCATGTCGATGTAGCGTGCCATTGTTCTGCTTCGCTGGAAACGCTCGAAGTGCCGGGGTTACACCGGCAGCGCCGCACCAATGTCCAACTTCGGGACAGATCAGGCGCTGATATCGGGGGTCCGCAGATCGAGCATTTGCTGGATTCGGTCCTTCAGCCGCAGCTTGCGTTTCTTGAGCCGGGCAAGCTCGATCTGGTCGGAAGCACCGCCCGCAATCATCACCTCGATCTCGGCGTCGAGGCGACGGTGCTCGGTGCGCAGCTCCTCGAGCTCGCCGGCGGGATGGTCGTCATTCATGCCACGCGGCGCTTAACCGATCTCCGGCACATCCGGAACCTGCGGCATACCGCGACGACCCGCGCGCGCCATCCGCCGAGCGGTGAGATCATTCGAGACAAAGCCCGCATTTCATGTTCTATTACGCGGCGGTGACATTCAGCTCCCAATGGAAGGAACCACACCGATGGATCAAGGCATAGTCGAGGAATTGGAGTCCAAGCACGCGGCGCTCCACACGATGATCGAAGAAGAAGAGCACCGCAGCCACCCCGACGAAGACCTTCTCCACCGCCTCAAGAAAGAGAAATTGAGGCTCAAAGACGAACTAGCCGGCCATATGACGCATTAGTCGGCCCGCTTATCCCGCGCTTCTAATCATCGCGCGAGACGCGCTCGATCCGTTCGTGAGACTCTTGCGCTTCGAGCGTCATGGTCGCGATCGGCCGGGCTTCCAGCCGCGCTAGTGAAATCGGCTCGCCGCTCACTACGCAATAACCATATTCGCCTTCGTACAGGCGGCGGATCGTGCAATCGATTTTGCCGATCAGCTTACGCTGACGGTCACGGGTACGAAGTTCGATCGACCAGTCGGTTTCGCTCGACGCGCGGTCGGCCAGGTCAGGTTCGCGCAGAGTGTCAATTTGAAGCTGCGCCATCGTCGCGCGTGATTCTTCGATGATCGCTTCTTTCCACGCCTTCAATTTGCGCAGGAAGTACGCGCGATGCTTCGCGCACATGAATTCTTCTTGTTCGGATGGGCGGTAGTTTTCCGCCAGAATGAGCCGATCAAACGGCCCAAAGTCGTCGTTGCCATAAAGGTCGACAAGCGCAGTCGCCATAGCACCCTCCCCGGCGAGGCTCTCGCGCTTTACCTGCGAAAGCACCCGCTAACGCCGCCGCCTGCTGCGACCGGTTGCAGCAGGCGGCGGCGTTAGCGGGTGCTTTCGCAGCAAGACGCGAAAGCCTCGCCGGGGAGGTTGCTATGGCAACTGCGCTTGTCGACCTTTATGGCGACGACGACTTTGGGCCGTT
>JBDSTQ010000209.1:0-6002 GCA_039928195.1 Sphingomicrobium sp. | reverse complement strand
GCTCTTGGCCAGGGTCCGTCCGCGCCAGTCACTGGACCAGTCGTCCGCGTGTCGCGCGGCAATGAAGTCACCGTCGTTCCGGTGGGAGCACGATAACATGAATAGCGGAAAAATCACGCGCCGGGCTCGTCTCGGCACCGCCCTCGCGGCCCTTGCGGTGGCGATCGGCACAGTTGGCGCGGCGGCTCCAGCCCAGGCCGAGAGCCATGCGGCACGGCCGTCGGAAACGCTCAATCTGAGCGCCGGCACGGGTACCCTGATCCGGCTGTCCGAACCGATGAGCGACGTGTTCGTCGCCAAGGATGCGGTCGCCGACGTCCAGGTGCGTTCGGCCACGCAGCTTTACGTGTTCGGCAAGTCGCTGGGTGAAACCACGATTTACGCGACTTCGAAGTCGGGCAAGGTGGTCTATGCCGCCAATGTTCGCGTCGCCAACAACGTCGGCTCGATGAACGAGATGCTGCACCTGGCAATGCCCGATGCACGTGTTCTCGCGACACCGATGAACAATCTGGTGCTTCTGACGGGCTTCGTCGGCTCGCCCGATGACGTCGAAATCGCCCAGCGTCTGGTCGAGAATTACGTCGGTGCCGGCGTCGGCATCGTCAATCGCATCCGTACTGCGACGCCGCTTCAGGTGATGCTCAAGGTACGTATCGCGGAAATGAACCGCAATGCGGTCAAGCAGGTTGGCGTCAATCTTCTCAACCGTGACACGACCACGGGCAACACCTTGTTTGGTATCGGTCAGGGGAACCCGGGCTCGATCAAGCCGATCGTCAACCCGGCCGACCCGAGCGGGCTGCCGATCGGCGGCACGGCGGTGACCTTCAACAACATCGTCGGGGGCACCACGCTCGGCCTGTTCGGACGGATCCTCGGCACCGATATCCTCGGTACGCTCGACCTTCTCCAGAGGGACGGCATCGTGACCACGCTGGCGGAGCCGAACCTGACCGCGCTGTCGGGCGAAACCGCAAGCTTCCTCGCCGGCGGCGAATTTCCGATCCCGGTGTCGCAGTCGCTCGGCGCGATCACCATCGAATATAAGCAATATGGCGTCGGGTTGGCGTTCACTCCGGTGGTCCTCGCCGACGGCCGCATTTCGATGCGCGTTCGTCCCGAGGTCAGCGAGCTCTCAAACGAAGGCGCGATCAAGCTCAACAACTTTCTGGTGCCGGCGCTGACCACAAGGCGCGCCGAGACCACGGTCGAACTTGGCTCGGGCCAGAGTTTCATGATCGGCGGACTGCTGCGGACGCACATGACCAATGACATCACGCGTGCTCCTTTCCTCGGCGATCTGCCGGTGCTCGGCGCGCTGTTCCGGTCGACTTCTTTCCGTCGCGACGAAACCGAGCTGGTGATCATCGTCACCCCGTACCTGGTGCGGCCGGTGTCCGATCAGCTGGCGACCCCGATCGACGGGTTCCGCGCGCCCAACGACGCGCAGGAAATCATAATGGGGCAAACTTACAGCGGGGTCGGCGTGGTCAAAGGCGTCGATGCCTCGAAATATCCCGGCGCCGGAGCGGCCGTCGCCGCTCCTGCCGCAGCCGCTGGCGCTGCGAGCTCTGCCGCACCGGGGTTCAAGCTGTGAGCGGCCGGTCTTTCAGGAAGGATATGAAGATGCGTTCGAAAATCATGCTCATTGCGCTCGGCTCGACTTTGGCCGCGTGCACCAACAGCATGGCACGTGGTCCCGACGTCGCGGCCGGCGGAATGGCCTCGGTCAACGTGCCCGTCGTCAGCCGCTCGGACTATGTGTTCGACGCGGCCGCGCCCGGCGGCATGCTCGCACCGAGCGAATCGGCCCGCCTTGACGGCTGGTTCCAGGGGCTCGACGTCCGCTACGGCGACGAGATCTATCTTGAAGGTGCAAGCGACGCCGCGCGCGAACAGATCGCGGTTGTCGCCGGCCAATATGGCCTGGGGATTTCGGCCGGCACGCTAGCCACCGCCGGACTGCCGTCGCCGGAAATCGTTCGGGTAATCGTCAGCCGCACCGTGGCGAACGTCCCGGGCTGCCCCAATTGGAGCGTTCCGTCGCACCCCAACTACGCCAATACGACGATGTCCAATTTCGGCTGCGGGATGAATTCCAACCTCGCCGCGATGGTCGCCAATCCCGAGGACCTGGTCCACGGGCGTTCGCCCAGCGCGACGGCCGACGCGCGCACCGCGACCAAGCCGGTGTCCGCGTACCGCAACGCCACTCCGACCGGGAACAACGGCCTGATGGACATCAGCACCAAGAAGGGTGACAAGTAATGAACGCTCCTTTCCAGGCGCGCGCCGCGTTGCGCGATCCGTTCACCGCTTTCGTGTGCGACGATGCCACCGCCGATATGCTGCGGCCGGTCGCGGTCGAACACGGCTGGAACCCCGAGAAGGTCAACAAGGGCGGGCTGCGCAATGCGGTCCAGTCACTGTCGATCTCGGCCAGCCCGAACATCCTGTTCGTCGATCTGAGCGAGTCGGCGGATTCGCTTAACGACATCAACGCACTCGCCGAAGTGTGCGAGCCCGGGACGATCGTGATCGCCGCGGGCACCGTCAACGACGTGCGCCTGTATCGCGATCTGGTCGCCAGCGGCATCCATGATTATCTGCTCAAGCCGTTCACCGTGGACCAACTGCGTGACACCTTCGCGCATGCCCAGATGATCCTGTCGGGTCCTCGCGGCGATGCACAAGCTGACAAGCCGCATGTCATGACGGCAGTGGTAGGGGTGCGCGGCGGCGTCGGCGCGTCGACCATCGCGACTTCGCTTGCCTGGCTGATGGGTGACCAGGCGCACCGCGCTACTGCGCTGCTCGATCTCGACATTCACTTCGGGACGGGCGCCCTGGCGCTCGACCTCGAACCGGGCCGCGGCCTGACCGATGCGATCGAAAATCCGAGCCGGATCGACGGGCTGTTTATCGAACGCGCGATGGTTCGCGCCAACGAACGGCTGAGCGTGCTGTCGGCGGAAGCGCCGATTCACCAGCCGCTCGTCACCGACGGCAGCGCTTTCTTCCAATTGCAGGAAGAAATGCGCAACGCCTTTGAAGCGACCGTGCTCGATCTGCCGCGGCACATGCTGATCCAATATCCGCACATGGTCCACGACGCGCATGTCGCGGTGGTCGTGGCCGAGCTGACGCTGGCGGCGACCCGCGACACCATCCGCATCCTCGCCTGGCTCAAGTCGAACGCTCCGCAGACCAAGATCATCGTGGTTGCCAACGGCGTTCCCGCCAGCGGCGCGCTGGAGATCAACCGCAAGGATTTCGAGCAATCGATCGAACGTCCGGTCGATCTCGTCTTCGCCTACGACGCCAAGCTCGCGGCGCAGGCGGCCAAGCTCGGCAAGCCGATGTCGGACGTCGCCAGCGGCAAGGCGCAAGCGCCCTTCCATGCGCTCGCGCAGATGGTTTTGAGCCATGCCAGCGAAGATGGCGCGGCCGCCGACACCAAGTTGCCCGCTGGCAAGTCGCTGGTCGACAATCTGAAATCGATGCTCGCCAAGTCCAAGGACAAAGCGGCGGCATAAGCATCACCATTTGCCGTCGGGGCTGACCTCGGCGGCGTGACGAATTGAGAGGCGACGGCGAACATGCTCATGTTGCTCATCCTGATTGGCTCCGGCGCGACGCTGGCAATGGCGTTTTTCGCCTTCAGCGGCCCGTCGGCGACTAAGGCGGTCAAGCGTCGCATGGAGCTGATCAAGGAACGCCATGGCGACGTAATCGCGGGCCACGCGCAGGCGCAGATCCGCAAGCTGTTCGCGCAGCGCGCAAGCAAAATCGAAGGCTATGCGTCGAGCCTGATTCCCAAGCCGGCGCTGCTGCGCAAGCGGCTCGAGATGACCGGCAAGGAAATCACCCTCGCGAAGTATGTGACGATCTGCCTCGGGCTTGCCGGGTTCGTCATGATCGCGGTCAAATTGCGTGGCGCGCCGTTCAGCCTGGCGATCCTCTTCGGTCTGTTCGTCGGCATCGGCCTGCCCTATTTCATAGTCGGCAAGCTGATCACTCGCCGAGTCAAGAAATTCACCAGCAATTTCCCCGACGCCATCGACCTGATGGTGCGCGGTTTGCGCTCGGGCCTGCCAATCACCGAAACACTGGGAATCGTCGCGGCCGAGCTCCATGGCCCGGTCGGGGTCGAGTTCCGCATGGTCGCCGACAAGATGAAAATCGGGCGCACGATGGAAGGCGCGCTTCAGGACACCGCCGATCGGCTGGGCACCGCCGAGTTTCAGTTCTTCGTGATTACCCTGGCGATCCAGCGTGAGACCGGCGGCAACTTGGCCGAAACCTTGTCCAACCTGTCCGACGTGCTCCGCAAACGCGCGCAGATGAAGCTAAAAATCCGCGCGATGAGCTCCGAATCCAAGGCTTCGGCGTACATCGTCGGGTCGCTGCCATTCATCGTCTTCGGGCTCGTTTATTGGATGAACCCGTCATACATGGGCAACTTCTTTATCGATCAGCGTCTGATCGTCGCCGGCATCGGCGGCATGGTGTGGATGGGCATCGGCGCGTTCATCATGCTGAAAATGGTCAACTTCGAGATCTGACGGGGCACGAAAACATGCAACAAGTGCCTTCAGGCCCAACCCTTCTGGGGTTCGACGTCATCTGGGTGGCGACCGTGCTGAGCGGCGTGGCGACGCTCGCGGTGATGTACGCCATCTACGCCGCAACTACCGTCCGCGACCCGATGGTCCGCCGTATCCGCGCGCTCAACGAGCGCCGCGAGCAACTGAAGGCGGGCATCGTCGCCTCGACCAACAAGCGCAAGAAACTCGGCGACCGCAACCAGGCCGCGGACACGGTTCGCTCGCTGCTGTCGCAGTTCAAGATGCTTCAGGACGATCAGGTTCAAAAAACCCAGATCAAGCTGATGCAGGCGGGCATCCGCACCAAGGATCTCGCCTTCTTCATCATCCTCGCGCGCTTCGTGTTGCCGGTCGTGCTTGGCGTCGGCGCCGCACTGCTGATTTATGGCGTCGACTTCTTCCCCGATTGGGGCTGGTTCAAGCGCTACGCGTTCGTCGCGGTGTCGCTGGTCGGCAGTTACAAAGCACCCGACATCTGGCTCAAGAACCGCATCAACAAGCGCAGCGCGGCGATCCGCAAAGGCCTGCCCGACGCGCTCGATCTGCTCGTCATCTGCGCCGAGGCCGGCCTCACCGTCGACGCCGCTTTCTCGCGCGTGTCGAAGGAATTGGGCAAGGCCTATCCCGAGCTCGGCGACGAATTCGGCCTGACCGCGATCGAACTGGGCTTCCTCAACGAACGCCGCAGCGCGTTCGAGAACCTCGCCCAGCGCGTCGATCTCGAAGCCGTGCGCGGGGTCGTCACGACCATGATCCAGACCGAGAAATACGGCACTCCGCTGGCCTCCGCGTTGCGCGTGCTGTCGGCCGAATTCCGTCACGAGCGGATGATGCGCGCCGAGGAAAAAGCCGCGCGTCTGCCGGCGATCATGACCATTCCGCTGATCATGTTCATCCTCCCGACGCTGTTCGTGGTCATCCTTGGCCCGGCCGCCTGCTCGATCAACGACAGCTTCATCAACGGCTGATCTGACACGCGCTTGGGGACGCCCGTGGAACGCGGCGCGTCCCCCAAGCGTAGAAGGCGTCAGTCCAGTTTAGTTGGGGAAGCGCAATGAACATCACCTCAGACCCGAACCTGTGGGCGATCTGCGCCCTTACCTTCCTGCTCGGCCTGCTCATCGGCGTGTTCATGACCGCCGGCGGACGGCGCAAGTGGAAGACCCGCTATAATGACGAAATCAGCCGCCGCGAGACGCTCGAGCGCACGTATAAGGAGCGCGAAGCCGACTGGACGGCCAGGGACAAGCAGCGCGAATCCGATTTGGCGACGAATGAAAATATTCGTCAGGCCGAAATTGCGACGCGCGAAAAGGAGCTCCGCGAGAAGGAAAGCGTGCGCGCCGCGGCGGACAGAACGCCGCGGGTGGCGGCGGCCGATCCGGTCGTGGT
>JBDSTQ010000208.1:0-8021 GCA_039928195.1 Sphingomicrobium sp. | reverse complement strand
GCACCTACCCCGGCCTTCCTCACCGCATGGAGCGCATCCGCCAGACGGGTGGCGTTACCTTCGTCAATGACAGCAAGGCGACCAACCCGACCGCGACCGCACCAGCGCTAGCGGCATTCGAGCGCATCCGCTGGATCTGCGGCGGGCTGGCGAAGACCGACAATCTCGACGAATGCGCGCCAAGCTTCGGCCATGTCCGCAAGGCCTATACCATTGGCGAGGCAGGCGAATTGTTCGCTTCGCTGTTGTCTCCGCACATGGTGGTGGCACAGTGTCAGACGCTCGAGCGCGCGGTCGGCGAAGCGGCGGCGGAGGCGGAGGATGGCGACACGGTGTTGCTCTCGCCCGCCTGCGCCAGCTTCGACCAGTTTCGGGATTTCGAGGCACGCGGCGATGCGTTCCGGGCGTTGGTGGAGGCATTATGATCAAGAGCATTTCGGGGCGGATCAAAGCCAAGGCGGCGCTCATCGATCCCGATCGCTACGGCCGTTCGGACACGTCGGCGATGGGCCGCTGGTTCTGGGAAATCGACAAGGTCCTGTTGCTGCTGATCAGCGTGCTGATCGCGATCGGATTGATCGCGGTCGCCGCCGCTTCGCCTGCCGCGGCGCACCGTTATTCGGGCGGCAACGTGCACTTTCCCGATCTCTATTATTTCTGGCGGCAATTGGCGTGGATTGCGCTCGGAATTCCGGTGATGATCGCGGTCTCGATGCTGCCGCGCGACCGCGCGCGCAAACTGTCCTTGTTCGGCGCGGCATTTTTCTTCGTCCTGCTGATCTTCGTCCCCGTGCTCGGCCCCGAAATCAACGGCGCGCGGCGGTGGATCAATTTCGGCCTCGGACAGGTTCAGCCGTCCGAGTTCCTGAAGCCGTTTTTCGTGGTCGCGATGGCGTGGCTTCTCAGCCTGCGCGAAGCGGACAAATCGCTGCCGGTTTACTGGCTGTCGGCGGCGGTCACCGGCGCGGTCGCGTTCCTGCTGATGAAGCAGCCCGATTTCGGTTCGACGATCATTTTTTGCGCGGTGTGGGTGGCGATGCTCGCGCTCGCCGGCGTGTCGATCCGCTTGCTCGGTTTGCTCGCGCTCGGCGGCGTGGTCGGGGTCGTGCTCGCTTATTTCTTTTACGATGTCGCGACGCTGCGCATCGACGAATTCCTGTTCGGCACCGGCGACAGTTTCCAGACCGACAATGCGCTGCGCACGCTGACCGCCGGCGGTCTATTCGGAATGGGGCCGGGCGGGGGCACGCGCAAGTTCGGCCTGCCCGAGCCGCACACCGATTACATCTTCTCGGTCATCGGGGAGGAGTTCGGGCTGATCGCCTGCCTCGCCATCGCCGGCCTTTACCTCGCGATCGTCGGGCGCGTGCTGATCAAATTGCTCGACGAGGAGACCAGCTTCCCGATCCTCGCTGCCGCCGGCCTCGCGGTCGAGTTCGGGTTGCAGGCGCTGATCAACATGATGGTCAACGTCCAATTGGCGCCGTCCAAGGGGATGACCCTGCCGTTCATCAGCTATGGCGGATCATCGATGCTCGCGCTGTCGGTGGGGATGGGCTTGCTGCTCGCCTTCACGCGCCGAAACCCCTATCTCACGCACTCGCCCTATGTCGTCAAATGGAGCGGGGAGTCGCTAGCAATATGAGCCGCGCCGCATGAACTTCGTCCTCGCTGCCGGGGGCACCGGCGGCCATATGGTCCCCGCGCACGCGCTTGCCGCCGAACTCAAGTCGCGCGGGCACGGCGTGCTGCTCATCACCGACGAGCGCGGCGCGCGCTTTCCCGGGCTGTTCAAGGGCGTTCCGGTGCACATCCTGCCCGCCGGGCGGCTCGGCGGCGGACCGATCGGCTGGCTCAGGGCGCTGCGTTCGGTGCTTGCCGGCCGCGCCGAGGCCAAACGCCTGTATCGGACCCATCCGCCCGACGCGGTGATCGGCTTTGGCGGCTATCCCGCGCTTCCCGCCTTGCTCGCGGCGAGTTCGCTTGGCGTGCCCGCTTTGCTCCATGAACAAAATGCGGTGATCGGCCGCGTCAACCGCTTGCTCGTCGGCGGCGCGGCGGCGATCGGCACCGCCTATGACGAGATCGACCGGTTGAAGCCCGCGCATCGCACCAAGGCGGTGGTCATCGGCAATCCGGTCCGCGCCGAGATCGCGCGGCTTGGCGAATTGCCGTTCCCGCCGTTCGACGAAGCCGCGCCGCTCAAGATCCTGGTCACCGGCGGCAGCCAGGGCGCGACGATCCTCGGCCGCGTCGTGCCCGAGGGTCTCGGCCTGCTCGCGGCGTCGCTGCGGCGGCGGCTGCAGGTCGTCCAGCAATGCCGCCCCGAAGATATCGCCAAGGTGCGCCAGCGCTACGCCGACCTCGGCATCCCCGCCGAGCTTTTGACCTATATCGAGGATATGCCCGCCAAGCTTGCCGACGCGCATCTGGTGATCGGGCGCGCGGGCGCTTCGACCATCGCCGAGCTGACCGCCGCCGGTCGCCCCGCGATCCTCATCCCCTACGCCGCCGCGACCGACGATCATCAGACCGCCAATGCGCGCGAGATGGTCAAGGCGGGCGGCGCGCGCGCGATTCAGGAAGGGGGCTTCACTCCGGCGGTGCTGGCGCGGCAGATCGAGGCGATGGCCGCCGACCCGGCAGCGCTCGAAAATGCCGCGGCGCGCGCGTTGTCGGTCGGCCGGCCCCACGCCGCGCGCGATCTCGCCGATCTCGCCGAGCGCATCGCCGAGGGGGTTGGCCCTGCCGCGGTCGGCCGCGTGGAAACGCCGCGCGCCGCAATTTCGGCACCCGTCGCGGGGGTGCCAGCGTGAAAGCGCTGGGCACTGATCTAGGAACAATCCATTTCGTCGGCATTGGCGGGATCGGCATGTCGGGCATCGCCGAAGTGATGCACCAGCTCGGCTACTCCGTGCAGGGCTCCGACGCGGCCGATTCCTACGTCGTCGAAAAGCTGCGCAAGGCGGGCATTCCGGTGACCATCGGCCATTCGGCGGCGAATCTCGACAATGCCGCGGTGGTCGTCTGCTCGTCGGCGATCAAGGACATCAATCCCGAGGTCGAGGAAGCCGCGCTGCGGCGCCTGCCGCGGGTCAAGCGCGCCGAAATGCTCGCCGAGCTGATGCGCATGCAGAAAACCGTCGCGGTTGCCGGCACGCACGGCAAGACCACGACCACCTCGATGGTCGCGGCATTGCTTGATGCCGGCGGGATCGACCCGACGGTGATCAACGGCGGGATCATCAACCGCTACGGCTCGAACGCGCGTCTGGGCAAGAGCGACTGGTGGGTGATCGAGGCTGACGAAAGCGACGGCAGCTTCCTCCGCCTCGACGGGACGATCGCGGTCGTGACCAACATCGATCCCGAGCATCTCGAACATTATGGCAGTTTCGACCGGGTCAAGGACGCGTTCGTCGAGTTCGTCGAGAACGTCCCCTTCTACGGCCTCGCGGTGATGTGCGTTGACCATCCCGAAGTGCAGAATATCCTCAGCCGCATCCGCGACCGCCGCGTCGTCACTTATGGCTTTTCCGCGCTCGCCGACGTCCGCGCAGACAATGTCACTCCGGTCCCGGGCGGGAGCCGGTTCGATGTTTTGATCCTCGAGCGCGACGGCACGCGCCGCACCGTCGAAGGGGTGATGGTGCCGATGCCCGGGCGCCACAATGTCCAGAATGCGCTCGCCGCGATCGCCGTCGGGCTCGAGCTTGGGCTCGACGATGCCGCCATTGTCCGCGGGTTCGACAAGTTCGAGGGCGTCAAGCGCCGCTTCACCAAGGTCGGCGAAGTCGATGGCGCGACGGTGATCGACGATTATGCCCACCACCCGACCGAAATCCGCGCGGTCCTGTCGGCGGCGCGCGAGGGCGCGACGGGGAGGGTGATCGCGGTCATGCAGCCGCATCGTTTCACCCGCCTCGAAGCGCTGATGGAAGAGTTTCAGAACGCCTTCAACGACGCCGACGTGGTGTTCGTTACCCCGGTCTACGCCGCCGGCGAGGAACCGATCGACGGGATCGACGCGCAGGCGCTTGCCGACGGGCTGCGCGCGCACGGCCACCGCATGGTCCGCGCGGTCGGCGACATGGACGAATTGTGCCGCGACCTGCGCGATCTCGCCGCCGAGGGCGATATGATCATTTGCATGGGTGCGGGCGACATCACCAAATGGGCAGCGGCGTTGGCCGACGGAATTTGCGACGCGCGGGTGCGCAAGTGAGCAGTCCCGCTCCGGTCGTCCCGAGCGCAGTCGAGGGACCTAGCGCGGGCGTGTCTCGACTGCGCTCGACACGAACGGATATTAGCGGCGAGGTCCGGGGCAGGCTCACCCCCGACGCCCCGCTCGCGCCGTTGGTGTGGTTCAAATCGGGCGGGACGGCGGATTGGCTGTTCGAGCCCGCGGACGTTGCCGACCTTCAGGATTTTCTCCGCGTGCTCGACCCCGCGACCCCGGTCATGGCGCTCGGCCTCGGCTCCAACCTGATCGTCCGCGATGGCGGCGTGGCCGGCGTCGTCGTCCGCCTCGGCAAGCCGTTCGCCAGGGTCGCGGCGGGCGAGCTGCGCCTGATTTGTGGCGGCGGCGCGAGCGGCATTCTGGTTTCCTCGAGCGCGCGCGACGCCGGGATCGCGGGGGTCGAATTCCTTCGCTCGATCCCCGGCACGGTCGGCGGCTTCGTGCGCATGAACGGCGGCGCTTACGGGCGCGAGACGCGCGAAATTCTGGTCGAATGCGACGTCGTTCTACGTTCGGGCGAGCTGGTCACGTTGAGCAATGCCGAGCTCGACTATTCGTATCGCCATAGCGAATTGCCCGACGGGGCGATCGTCGTCGGCGCGACCTTCGCGGGAAGCGCGGGCGACCCGACCGACATCCAGGCCGAAATGGACCGCATCGCCGCCAGCCGCGAAGCGTCGCAACCCCTGCGCAGCCGCACCGGCGGTTCGACCTTCAAGAACCCGCCGGGCGACAAGGCATGGCGGCTGGTCGATGCGGCGGGCTGTCGCGGCCTGACTCGCGGACAGGCGCAAGTGTCCGAAAAGCATTGCAATTTCCTGCTCAATCTCGGTAGCGCGTCGAGCGCCGACATCGAGGCGCTGGGCGAGGACGTCCGCGCCCGCGTGGCGGCGCAATCGGGAATCACCCTCGAATGGGAAATCCAGCGGGTGGGAGTGAGTCAGTGAACGGTTATGTCGTCATCCCCGCGCAAGCGGGGACCCAGCGAAAACAGAAAAACTGGGTTCCCGCTTTCGCGGGAATGACGAGTGTTTAGTGGCAATGAATAAATCGCTCGATATCGTCGTGCTGATGGGCGGCTGGTCATCCGAGCGCGAAGTGTCGCTGACCAGCGGCAAGGGTGTCGCCGCGGCGCTGCGTGAGCGCGGCTGGTCCAACGTCACCGAGCTCGACATGGACCGCGAAGTCGCCGTGCGCCTCGCCGAGCTGAAGCCCGACGTCGTGTTCAACGCGCTCCATGGCACCCCCGGCGAGGACGGCACCGTCCAGGGCATGATGGACCTGATGGGCGTGACCTACACCCATAGCGGCCTCGCCACCTCGGTCATCGCGATCGACAAGGAATTGACCAAATTGCTGCTCGTGCCCCACGGCATTCGCATGCCCGCGGGCAAGGTGGTGGACAGCGAGAACCTGTTTGCCGGCGACCCGATCGCGCGGCCCTATGTGCTCAAGCCGGTCAACGAAGGCTCGTCGGTCGGGGTCGCGATCGTCACTGCCGAGGGCAATTACGGCAATCCCATCGGGCGCGAAGTCGAAGGGCCGTGGCTTCACTTCGACCGCTTGCTCGCCGAACCGTTCATCAAGGGCCGCGAACTGACCGTCGCGGTGCTTGGCAATCAAGCCCTGGCGGTCACCGAGCTCAAGCCGCATGGCGAATTCTATGATTACGCCGCCAAATATACCGACGGCGAGACCGATCACATCTGCCCCGCCGACGTGCCCCCGCCGATCGCCGCGGCGATGATGACCATGGCGCTCGATGCCCACCGCTTGCTCGGCTGCAAGGGCGCGTCGCGTTCGGACTTTCGCTGGGACGAGGAGCAGGGCGAGGCCGGCCTCTATCTGCTCGAGGTCAATACCCAGCCGGGGATGACTCCGCTCAGCCTGGTCCCCGAACAGGCCAAGTTCACCGGGGTCAGCTACGGCGAGCTGGTCGAGCGGCTGATCGCCGAAGCGCTGGCGCCATGAGCGCCTCCCACGTCAAGCGCGGCGCCCCGTCGCGCGCGCGGACGGGGCGGGCGCCCAAGGTCGCGGTGCCAAGGAAAATTGCCAAGAAATTGCCCGTCGATCAGGCGCGCGCCAACCGCATCGCGGGCCTGGTGTTCGGCGCATTCCTGCTCGCCATCGCTCTCGTCGTGCTGCTCGCGCTCGATATTCCGGCCAAGGCGCAGCGCGCCGCCGGGAGCGCGGTCGCGCAGGCGGGCTTCACCGTCGGCGGCTATCAGATCGTCGGCCTCAACAATATGGACCGCGCGGCGATCGACGAAGTCGTGACCGACGAATTGCGCCGCACCGCCGAAGCCGCGTCGGCGGCGAAAGCCCCGCAGATGCTGGTCGACGTCGCAGCGATCCGCGCGCGACTGCTGCGCTTTGGCTGGATCAAGGACGCGCGCGTGTCGCGCCGCTTGCCCGATACTCTGGTGATCGATGTCGTCGAACGGCGGCCCGCGGCCTTGTGGCAAAGCAAGGGCCAGCTCGCGCTGATCGACGGCGAGGGCGTGGTGCTCGACCGCGTCGCGGTCGACAAGATGCCCGACCTGCCGTTGCTGATCGGATCCGGCGCCAATCGTCAGGCGGTTGCGCTCGGCCAGCTGATGGACGCGGTGCCCACGCTCAAGCCGCAGCTGGCCTCGGCAAGCTGGGTCGGAGGACGTCGCTGGGACCTTAATTTCCAGTCGGGTGAGACCCTCGCCATGCCCGAGAACGCGGCGGCCGCGCACACCGCTTTGACCAAATTCGCCAAGCTCGACAAATCCAACGGGCTGCTCGGGCGCGGGGTGGTGCGGTTCGATCTGCGTCTGCCGGGCAAGATGACGGTGCGGCTGCCGCGCGCGCCGGGTGAACCGATCGCGCTCGAACCCGCCGCGATCACGCCACCGGCACCCGCTCCGGCGGCCACCGCCCCGACCGCACCCGCCCCAACGGCACCGCCGCAGTGAAACAATCGTCCGACCAGCCGCTCATCGCCGCACTCGACATCGGCTCGTCGAAGGTCAGCGCGATTATCGCGCGGGTCGAGGATGACGGTCGCCCGACCGTGCTCGGCACCGGCCAGCGCGAAAGTCGCGGGGTAAAGCGCGGCTATATCACCGACATGACCGCAAGCGAGTTCGCGGTGCGCGAAGCGGTCGAACTGGCCGAGCGCATGTCCGGCCTGACGGTCGATGAAGTGCTTGCCAGCTACGGCGCCGGGGGTCTCGTCAGCGACACCGCCCAGGTCGAAGTCGAGCTTGGCGGCCACCCGGTCGAGCAATCCGACATCGATGAATTGATGAAGGCCGGGCGCGACGCGATCGACGGCAACGGCCAGGTCGTGCTCCACGCCCAGCCCGCGCTCTACACGATCGACCGCGCGCAAGGCGTGCAGCAGCCGATCGGCCTCTATGCCAACCGGCTTGGCGTCGACATTCATGTCATCGCCGCGGATCCGTCGCCGCTCCGCAATATCGACACCGTGATCCGCTCGGCGCACCTCGGCGTGCGCGCGATCGTCGCCTCGCCGATCGCCGCCGCGCTCGCGTGCCTCAATGAAGAGGAGCGCGAGCTTGGCGTCGCGTTGGTCGAGCTGGGTGCCGACGTCACCAACATCTCGGTGCATTTCGGCGGGATGCTGGTCGGCTTGCGTTCGGTGCAATTAGGCGCGCGCGACATCACCGACGACATCGCCTGCGCTTTTGCCGTCCAGCGCCGCGACGCCGAGCGGCTCAAATGTTTTTACGGGTCGGCGATGACGTCCCCGCGCGACAATCACGAGATGATCGAGGCGGCGCAGATCGGT
>JBDSTQ010000207.1:0-10836 GCA_039928195.1 Sphingomicrobium sp. | reverse complement strand
ACCTATTTCAAGCTTCTCGGCCGCGCGCTGCGCGGCGATCCGCTCAGCCAAGGATAATTTTATGACCGGTCCCCGCCGCAATTACGACATACCCGAGCTACGCCGCCTCGACGTCGCGCATCACCTGCCCGCGCAGCAGGATTATCAATTGATCGAGAATCTCGGGGGTAGCCGGATCATTACATCGGCCGATGGCTGCACGATCACCGACGGCGAGGGCGTCTCTCTGCTCGACGGCATGGCCGGGCTGTGGTGCGTCAATATCGGCTACGGCCGCGACGAGCTTGCCGATGTCGCGTCCGAACAGATGCGCGAGCTGCCCTTCTACAATACCTTCTTCAAGACGGTGACGCCGCCCACGGTGCTCCTCGCCGAGAAGATTTCGAGCCTGACGCAGGACCGCCTGCCGCACGTCTTTTTCAACACCTCGGGGTCCGAGGCGAATGACACGATTTTGCGCATGGTTCGCCATTATTGGAAGGTCCGCGGTGAGCCCCAGCGCAACATCTTCATCAGCCGTTGGAACGCCTATCACGGCTCGACCGTCGCCGGCGTCAGCCTCGGCGGAATGAAAGCGATGCACGCGCAGGGCGACTTGCCGATCCCGGGCATCGAACATGTCCGCCAGCCCTATTGGTTTAATGAAGGCCGCGGCACCGACCCCGAGCAATTCGGGCTGGAGTGCGCCAAGGCGATCGAGGAGCGGATCCTCGAAGTCGGCGCGGACAAGGTCGCGGCATTCATCGGCGAGCCGATCCAGGGCGCGGGCGGGGTGATCATCCCGCCCAAAAGCTAGTGGCCCGAGGTCGAACGGATTTGCCGCAAATATGGCATCTTGCTGATCTGCGACGAAGTGATCTGCGGCTTCGGTCGCACCGGCAATATGTGGGGCCATGAGACTGTCGGAGTGAAGCCCGACATGATCGCGATGGCCAAGGGGCTGTCGTCGGGATATTTGCCGATCAGCGCGGTGGCGGTGTCCAAGGCGATCGTCGACGTGCTCAAGACCGGCGGCGATTTCGTCCACGGTTTCACTTACTCGGGCCACCCGGTCAGCGCCGCGGTCGCGCTGCGCAATATCGAGATTATCGAGCGCGAAGGTCTCGTCGAGCGCACGCGCGACGACACCGGGCCCTATTTCGCCAAGGCGCTGGCGGGGCTCGCCGAGCATCCGTTGGTCGGCGAAGTGCGTTCGGTCGGGCTCATCGGCGCGGTCGAGATCGTCGCCGACAAGGCGAGCGGTGAGCGCTTCGGCGGAGCGGAGGGCACCGCCGGGCCGATGGTTCGCGACGCCTGCATCGCCAACGGGCTGATGGTCCGCGGCATCCGCGACACGATCGTGATGTGCCCGCCGCTGATCATCACCCACGAGCAGATTGACCAGATGATCGCGATCATCCGCAAATCGCTCGACGAGGCAATGCCGCATCTGCGCGCGGGCGAGCGGCCGCTGATCGAGGAAGAAGGCGACCTGCCGCTCGGTTAGCTGCTTGACTCTGACATGATGTCAGGGTGCACAACGCACCATGACCATGAAAAAAGACGCCAACCAGCCCAGCCACGGCACGATCGTGACCGACCCGGTGTGCGGCATGAAGGTCGACACGCGGGACGCCAAGTTCCGCCATGAACATGACGGCGCGACCTACTTTTTTTGCAGTGGCGGCTGCGCGGCCAAATTCGAGACCGATCCCGACCGCTATCTGAAGCCGCCGACCAGTGACGCCGCGCCGGCGCACGAGGACGTCGTCGAAGGGGTGATCTGGACGTGTCCGATGCACCTGCAGATCCGGCGTGACAGGCCGGGCCAATGCCCGATTTGCGGGATGGCGCTGGAGCCGCTCGAGCCGACGCTTGAGGACGGCCCCAATCCCGAGCTGATCGACATGAACCGTCGGTTCTGGGCCAGCGCCGTGCTAACGGTGCCGCTGGTGCTGCTGACGCTCGGCGCCGAGCTCACCGGCTGGCTCCCGCTGCCGATGGCCCAGTCGATGTTGCTTCAGCTGGCGCTGGCGACGCCCGTCGTATTGTGGGGCGGCTGGCCCTTCTTCGTGCGCTTCTGGGTGTCGTTGAGAACGCGCAACCTCAACATGTTCACCCTCATCGGCCTCGGCGTCGGGGTCGCTTACGGATATAGTGTCGTCGCGACGCTCGCGCCGCAGCTATTCCCGGCTTCGCTGCGCACGATGGGCGGACGGGTGCCGGTCTATTTCGAAGCTGCCGCCGCGATCACCACCCTGGTCCTGCTTGGCCAGGTGCTCGAACTGCGCGCGCGCTCGGCGACCGGCAAGGCGATCCGCGCATTGCTCGGTCTTGCGCCCAAGACCGCGCGCCTGGTCAACCCCGACGGGAGCGAGGAGGATGTTCCGCTCGAGCAAGTCGTCGTCGGCGCTCTGCTGCGCGTCCGCCCGGGTGAAAAGGTGCCGGTCGATGGCGAAGTGGTCGAAGGCCACAGCGCGGTCGACGAAGCGATGCTGACCGGCGAGCCGCTCCCGGTCGAGAAATTGCCCGGCGACAAGGTCACCGGCGCGACCGTCAACGGCACCGGCGGAATGCTCGTTCGCGCGACCCGCGTCGGGCGCGACACGATGCTGGCCCAGATCGTTCGTATGGTCGCCGCCGCGCAACGCTCGCGCGCGCCGATTCAGGCGCTCGCCGACAAGGTTTCCGCCTGGTTCGTGCCGACTGTCGTGGCGGTCGCGGTTGTCACTTTCATTGCGTGGTCGCTGCTCGGTCCCGAGCCGCGCTTCGCCCATGCGCTGGTCAATGCAATCGCGGTGCTGATCATCGCTTGCCCATGCGCGCTCGGCCTCGCCACGCCGATGTCGATCATGGTCGGTACCGGTCGCGGTGCTGCGGCGGGCGTGCTGGTCAAGAACGCCGAAGCGCTCGAGCTGATGGAAAAAATCGATACGCTGGTGGTCGACAAGACGGGCACGCTGACGCTGGGCAAGCCCAAGCTGGTCGCGGTCGTGCCGATTGCTCCCTTTGCCGAAGCGGACATCGTGCGCCTGTCGGCCGCGCTTGAAAAAGGCAGCGAGCACCCGCTGGCCGCGGCGATCGTGGCCGGCGCTGGCGAACGCGGGATTGCTGTACCCGGCGCCACCGCCTTCGCCTCGCACACCGGCAAAGGCGTCTCCGGCACGGTCGAGGGCCGCGCCGTGGCGCTGGGCAACGCGGCGCTGCTTGCCGACCAGTCGATCGATCCCGGCGCGCTCGGCGAGCAGGCCGACATCTACCGCGCCCAGGGCCAGGGCGTGATGTTCGTCGCCATCGATCGCCAGCTCGCCGGGCTGCTGGTGGTCGCCGACCCGATCAAGGACAGCGCCGCCGAGGCCATCGCGCAACTTCACCGCGAAGGATTGCGGATCGTGATGATGACCGGCGACAGCCGACGCACCGCCGAAGCGGTCGCCAGTCAGCTCAGGATCGACGAGGTGATGGCCGAAGTTCTCCCCGACCAGAAGCAGGCCAAGGTCGCCGAACTGCGCGCCGCGGGGCGCCGCGTCGCGATGGCCGGCGACGGCATCAACGACGCCCCCGCGCTGGCCCGCGCCGATGTCGGCATCGCCATGGGCACCGGCACCGACGTGGCGATGGAAAGCGCCGCGGTGACGCTGGTCGGCGGCGATCTCGCCGGGATTGCCCGCGCCCGCCGGCTCAGCCGCGCGGTGATGCGCAATATCCGGCAGAATCTGTTCTTCAGCTTCATTTTCAACGCTGCCGGCGTGCCGATCGCCGCAGGCGTTCTCTACCCGTGGTTTGGTATCCTGCTGTCGCCGATCATCGCTGGCGCGGCGATGGCTTTCAGCTCGGTCACGGTGATTGGGAATTCGCTGCGGCTCAATCGGGTCAAGCTGTGAAGATCGGCGGGGCGTCGGCGGCGAGCGGGATCAGCCCGCGAATGATCCGCCATTATGAAAAGATTGGCCTGCTGGCCGCCGCCGCCCGGCGCGATTCGGGCTATCGCGATTATGACGAGCGCGACGTCCACACTTTGCGCTTCGTCGGCCGCGCGCGCGACCTCGGCTTTTCGGTCGAGGAAATCGGCAAGCTGCTGGCGCTGTGGAACGATCGCAGCCGCGCCAGTGGCGACGTCAAGGCGCTCGCGCTCGCCCGCGCCGCCGAATTGAAGCGCAAGGCGCGCGCGCTCGACGAAATGCGCCGCGCGCTCGAGCATCTGGCCGCCAGCTGCCACGGCGATGACCGCCCCGAATGCCCGATTATCGGCGGCCTCGAGGGGTTGGCCCGATGAGCCAGCGCATTGTGCCACGGCGCCCCGCTGCTTATGTAGGCAACATGCGCCAGGCTCTTGCCAAGCTATTGTTGATGTTCGCGATTGCGCTGATGCCGTTCGCCATGGCCGGTCCTGCGTCCGCCTCCATGCAGCACAGCCCGCATGCGGCAATGCCGATGGAGCATTGTCCCGATCGGGGCGCGATGCCGCACGCCAAGAGCGGCATCGCCGAATGCACCATGGCCTGCGCCGCCACCCTGCCGGCGGCCGATCGTGTCGCCGCCGAGCCACTTACGCCGATCGCCGCGCCGATGCCGCGCGTCCTCGCCGCGCATCTCGCCGGCCTGCATCCGGAAACCGCCACGCCCCCGCCGCGTCTCGACTGAGCTTTCGACCGACCCAGTTTTTGAAACTCAGGAGATTATCATGTTGAACTTGATCGCCGCCGCGCTTGTTGCCGCAGCCCCCGCGCCGCCCGCCGATGCCCATGCCGGGCACCAGATGGGCGACATGAAACCCGGCCAGATGGGCGAAATGAAGCCCGACAAGATGGGCGAGATGAAGGATGGTTGTGCCTGCTGCAAGGACATGAAGGCCAAGATGGACGGCAAGCATGCCGACCATCAAAGCCAGGGCAACCAGTAGCAACGGCATGACGCGCTAACCCGCGGGCGGCTTCCCGGCGACGGGGAGCCGCTCGCCACACTGCGCGCGATTGCACTCAAGGAACATCCATGTCTGACAAGCCCTTATTCGGGCGGCGCGATGTGCTTCGCGCCGCTGCCCTCGGCAGCGTGGGCGCGGCATTCGCCAATGCGCTGCCCGCCTGGGCCCAGCGCGTCTCGGCCGGCATCGTCCGGCCGCTGCCGACGCTCGCCGGTCCCGATATTGCCCTGACCATCGGCACGGTCGCCATGCGCATCGACGGCAAGGAGGCGCGCAAGATCGGTGTTAACGGCACCGTTCCCGCGCCGCTCATCCGCCTCAAGGAGGGTCAAAAGGCCCGGCTCCGCGTGACCAACACGCTCGCCGAGGACAGCTCGATCCACTGGCATGGCCTGCTCGTGCCGTTCGCGATGGACGGCGTGCCCGGCGTCAGTTTCCCCGGCATCCCCGCGCGCTCGACCTTCGTCTACGAATTCCCGGTCGTTCAGTCGGGCACTTATTGGTACCACAGCCACTCGGCCTATCAGGAGCAGGACGGGCTTTACGGGCCGATCGTGATCGAACCCGCCGGCGCCGAGCCGATCGCCTTCGACCGCGAGCATGTGCTGGTGCTGGCTGATCACAGCCCGCTCGGCGGCGCGACCGTTTACAAAAAGCTCAAGCAGATGGGCGGCGGATATTTCAACCACCAGCGCCAGACGCTGTCGGGGCTGCTCGCCGGCCGCGACCAGCCGCAAAACGAGCGCCTCGACTGGGCCAAGATGCGGATGGACCCGGCCGACATCGCCGACGTGACCGGATCGACCTACACCTACACCGTCAACGGCCACGGCCCGTTCGACAATTGGACCGGGCTGTTCGCGCCCGGCGAGCGCGTCCGGCTGCGCATCATCAACGCCTCGGCGCAAACCAATTTCAATATCCGCATCCCCGATCTGCCGATGATGGTCGTCCAGACCGACGGGCAGAATGTCCAGCCGGTGAGCGTTGACGAACTCCAGATCGGGGTCGCCGAGACGTTTGACGTGATCGTCACCCCGGGCGACCGCGCGTACAGCTTCGTCAGCGAATCGATCGACCGCTCGGGCATGGGCCGCGCGACGCTCGCCCCGCGCGCCGGAATGTCCGCGCCGGTGCCGCCACTACGCCCGCGTCCGCTGCTGACGATGAAAGACATGGGCATGGACATGGGCAGCCATTCCGGAATGGCGGGGATGGACGGCCCGACCACGCCGAACATCGCCGTTAGCCGCGGCGCCGATCCGTCGGCGGAGCAAAACGCCTCGCGCAATCTGTGGCGGCTGACCGGCTGGACCGGACCGACCGATCACGGTTCGATCAAGGCCGCGGTCGCTGCGGCTGCGGCGCCAATGGCCGGGATGGACCATGCGGCGATGGGCCATGGCGCCGCGCCGGCGGCACCCGGCGGCGAGATGGCGGGGATGGACCATGGCACCGCGCCCGCGGCGCCCGGCGGCGAGATGGCGGGGATGGACCATGGCGACATGAATATGCGCGACTTGAGCCAAGCGCCGCAGGTCAAGGACGGGCCCGGCGTGCAAACCATCTCGCCGATGCCGACCGACCGCACGGCCGAGCCGCCGCAGGGACTCGAGGGGATGGACCACCGCGTCCTCACCTACCGCGACCTGATGGCCGTGACCCGCAATCCCGACGTGCGTGCGCCAACCCGCCAGCTCGAGCTTCATCTGACCGGCAATATGGAGCGCTACATGTGGGGCTTCGACGGGCAGAAGATGAGCGATCCGGCCGACCCGATCGCCTTTCGCCTTAACGAGCGCGTGCGCGTGACATTGATCAACGACACGATGATGCCGCATCCGATCCATCTCCACGGCCATTTCTTCGAGCTGGTCACTGGCCACGGCGCGCTCGCCCCGCGCAAGCATACGATCAACGTCCCGCCGGGCGGCAAGATGGTTTTCGACGTTACCGCCGACGCCCCCGGCGACTGGGCATTCCATTGCCACAATCTGTATCACATGACCGCGGGGATGATGCGCGTCGTCACCGTCCGCCCGAGCGCGGGAGAAGCAGCGTGACACGTCTCAAGATCGGCCTTTTGCTCGCGGCGACCGCCTCGCTGGCGATTGCGGCACCCGCCACCGCGCAGATGAACCATGCCAACATGCCGGGCATGAAGATGCCGATGCCGGCCAAGAAACCGGCGGCGAAAAAACCCGTCGCGAAGAAACCGGTGGCGAAGAAAGCTGTCGTGAAAGCGGCAGCCAGGAAGCCGTCCGCCAAGAAGCCGTCTGCCAAGAAACCGGCAGCGGTGCCCGCGACGGCCATGCCGCCCGGCCACGACATGTCGGCCATGCCCGCTCAGCCGGCCACTCCCGGGGCGGATCCGATGGCCGGCCATGACATGCGTGCGATGCCGGGGATGGACATGTCGGCAATGCCCGATGCCGCGTCGAACGGAATGAGTCTGCCGGCCGGCAACGCGCCGCCGCCGCCGGCCCCGACGGACCATGCCGCCGACGCGGTTTATGGTGTGCCGGCGATGGAAATGGGCCGCCATCATCTGAGCGAGTTTCATGGCGGGCAGAAGTTCGCGATGCTCGCCTTCAACCTCGCCGAATATCAGTTGCGCAAGGGGCGCGACGGCTACGAATGGAACGGCCAGGCGTGGTACGGCGGCGACATCGACCGCCTGTGGCTCAAGAGCGAGGGCGACGGCGAAGTCGGCGGGCGGCTCGATCGGGCCGAAATCCAGGCGCTCTACAGCCATGCGATCGGGCCCTATTTCAACCTCCAGGGCGGGCTTCGTTACGACTTCAAGCCCAGCCCCTCGCGGGTCTATGCGACGGTCGGGCTCGAAGGACTGGCGACCAACTTCTTCGACGTCGAGGGCGCATTATTCCTGTCCAACAAGGGCGAGCTGATGGCGCGCGCCGAGGGGTATTACGACCAGCGCATCACCCAGCGCTTGATCCTGCAACCGCGCGCCGAGCTTAATTTCGCCGCGCAGAACAGCCGCGATATCGGGGTCGGCGCGGGCCTTAGCGACGCCGAACTCGGCCTCCGCCTGCGCTACGAGATCCGCCGCGAATTCGCGCCTTACGTCGGCGTTCAATACGGCCGAGCGTTCGGCAAGACGCGCGATTATCAGCGCGCCAATGGCGAGGGCAGCGGCAGCTGGAGTTTCGTTACCGGTGTCAGGACATGGTTCTGATGAAGCGCGTCGATCGGGCAACGGAGAGCAACACTATGGCCCAGGGCAAATTTCTCGATCTCCACCGGCACCTTCCGAGCGCCGCTTTTGTTGCTGTCCTCGCGCTCGTCGTGGCGGGATTTGCGGGTGCGTTCATTTATGCCGGAGTGTACAACATCGGCGCCGACGCGCCGCACTCGAGAATTGTCTACATGGCTCTCGACCGGATGCGCGAACGCGCGATCGCGCATCACGCGCGCGACATCGCCGTTCCGCGCGACCTCAACGACGCCAAGCGGATCGCCGCGGGTGCCGGCCTCTACACCGAAATGTGCACCGGTTGCCATCTTGGGCCGGGGGTCGAGAAATCGGAGATGAGCCAGGGGCTCTATCCCCCGGCGCCCGAACTGGCGCGGACGACGGACCGCTCCGCCCAACAGCAATTCTGGATCATCAAGCATGGCGTGAAGTTGAGCGCGATGCCGGCGTGGGGGAAGACTCACGGCGATCAGCTCATTTGGGACATGGTCGCGTTCATCCGCCAATTACCGAAAATGACGCCGCAGCAATATCGGGCGATCGTTGCGAGCGCTCCGGCGGATCATGACGAGATGATGAAAGACATGCCCGGAATGTCGGGCATGACTGCGGCGCCCGCCAAGCAAGATGAGAGCAAGCCGCATAGCCACGCGCCGGGCCATACGCACAACTAGGGCCTCGGTTGGCCGATGGCCGTAGAGGATCGATTCAAGCGGAGACCACCAATGACCCAGGGACAGATGGATCACGGCCAGATGGATGGCGAAATGGCGCGGAGGAATTATTTGATGCTGGGTTACACCAGCATCGGCATGTTGATCGTGATGTACCTCGTCATGTTCACGATGATCTACAGCCTCGGCGAGTTCGTTCATAACATCAACTTTTTCTACATGGCGATCATGATGGCCATTCCAATGATCGCGATGATGCCGCTGATAATGCCGTCGATGTATCCCGCGAAACGGCTGAACCTTTTGATTTACGCGGGCTCCGCTGTCCTGTTCGTGCTCGCTTTCCTCGGCATCCGCGCACAGGCGCTGGTCGGCGACACACAATTCCTGCGCTCAATGATCCCGCATCATTCGGGGGCAGTGCTGATGTGCGAGCGCGCGAAGATCAGCGATCGCGAGATCCAGCAATTGTGCGACGGAATCATCCGCTCGCAAAAGCAGGAGATCGATCAGATGAAGCAAATTCTCAAACGGCTGTGATCCAATCCCGCGCAACATCCAGTCCGACGCTAGCCGCGCCCGACCCGCTGGCGCAGTTCGGAAACTTCCCAGGCGTCGTTGCGGCTGAATGGGAGCGCGGCCTTCAATGCTGACAAGCTGCCGCGGCCGAGTTTGCGCTCGAGCCCGGCGAGCTCGGCGAAAGCCGCGCGGACCCCGGCCTTGTCGATCTCGACATCGCCCGCGGCTTCCTCGATCAGCGACTCTTCGGCCTCGACCACCAGCGTCGCCTGGAGTTGCCAGTAGCGGCGTACATCATCTTCGCCGATGCGTTGGCCAAGCGCTTGCACTCTGGCGGTCGCGGGACTGTCGGGCCAGCCGCCCGCGGCGAGCGCGTCGCGTTCCGCCTGATGCGCGGCGCGGTCGGCGCTGAGCCAGCGCTCGGCCTCGGCGGTGCCGAAGTGGAAGATGCCGATCAGTGCGAGCGGGGCGAGGATCGCCGCGCCCATCATCGCCAGCAGCGGGCGGTCGGGGAACTGGTTGAACGTCATGTGGATCGCGACCGCGGCGAGATAGCCGGGGACGAACCACAATAGGTTGAAGTTGAATTCGCCCGCGGCGGCGCGGTTCTCGCGTTCGGCGAATTCGTGTGCGCTGGCGGCGAGGATCGCGAGGGTGGTCCCGTGCATCACCGCGGTGCCGAGCCCGCGCACCAGCCACGTGCCCGCGCCATATTCGGGGAAGCGGGTGAGATAGATGATATTCTCGACGACCGAGAAACCCGCGCCGATGGCGAAACCGCTGATCACCGCGTCGAGCTTGAAGCCGATGCGGTTGAGGCGAAACAGGCCGACGACCAGGAGACCCTTGATCGCTTCCTCGATCCACGGCGCAGCAAAACGGCTGTAATTCGAAAAACCGATCGGCAGTCGATCGATGAAAACGCCGCTGAGCGGGTAAGCCGCAAGCGCTCCCAGCCCACCAAGGCAAAGCAGAAGAATCACTTCCTTGAGGTTCATCAGCTTGAACGCGTCGAGCCAGATGAACAGCCCGAGCATGAGGAAGACGGGGACGAGCGCCAGTCCCCAATGCGCGGCCTGAGCGCCGATCATCACATGATCTTCAGCGAGGCGAGCAATTCGGTCTTGCGATAATCGCCGTCGGCAAAGCCCGCCGCGGCGCCGAGCGAGAAAATCATCGGCAGCCGCATGGCGACGGTGAAATTGAGGTCGAGTTGGCCGCCGAGATTGTAATAACGGTGGCTTGAACCATCGGGCGCGCTGGTCGCCATCGCCCCGGCGAAGAATGCCGGGCGGATGTAGCTCATGTACAAAGCGGGCGTGCCGAGCTCGGCGAAACGGATCGGCGGCAAATTCACTTCGCCGGTGATTTTGGCGAAGCGCCGTGCGGCGATTTCGTCGATCCCGAAACCGGGAAAGCTCTCCATTTCGCGGTAGCGTTTCTCGCTCCGGTCATCGACGTAATTGTTGCGGAAGCTGCCGAAATAATAAGCCGCGAGCGGGCTTGCGCGCTGGCCCGAGACC
>JBDSTQ010000206.1:0-5007 GCA_039928195.1 Sphingomicrobium sp. | reverse complement strand
CAAAGCCGACCTCGACGCCTTTTACGCGAGCGCGCTGTAGGTCGACATGAAAAGAGCCGGCGAACCTTGGTTCGCCGGCTCTTCCGCCCCCTTGCAGTGATGCGCTTCAGCTCGCTTGCTGAAGGTTCACCGCTGCATATTTCCCGCGCCGATCGACTTCGATTTCGAATTCGAGCCGGTCGCCTTCGTTGAGCGTCGGGATGCCCGCGCGCTCGACCGCCGAAATGTGGACAAAGGCGTCGGGCTGGCCGTCGTCGCGCTGAATGAAGCCGAAGCCCTTCATCGCGTTGAAAAACTTGACCGTGCCGCTGGCCTTTTCGCCCGTCAGCTGACGCTGTGGGCCCGAGTCGCGCCCGCCGCCGCCGCCGCCGCCGCCGCCGGCATCGTCGCGGCTCGCGCCGCCACCGCTGCGTTCGACCGCCATCGGCTCGCCATCGATGCGCAAATTGGTCGCCGACACACGCCCGCCGCGATCGACCAGGGTGAATTCGAGCGGCTGACCGTCGGCAAGGTCGGTGAGACCGGCCTGCTCGACTGCCGAAATATGCACGAACACATCCTCTCCGCCATCGTCACGAACGACAAAGCCGACGCCCTTTTGCGGATTGAAGAATTTGACGATGCCCTTGCCTTCGCCAACGACCTGGGGAGGCATTCCGCCGCCGCCGCCGCCACCGCCGCTGCGGAAACCACCGCCGCCGCCGGGAGCGCCGCCGCCACGGAAGCCGCCGCCGCCACGATCGCCACCGCCGGCAAAGCCGCCGCCGCGATCACCACCACCGCCGCCGAAGCCACCACGGTCGCCGCCATAGCCGCCACGTCCAGCACCGCCGCCGGCGCCGGCATAACCGCCACCGCCGCCGCGCTCCTGAACCGCGCTCTGATCGCCTGAATTGCTTTCGCCGAAGAAACTGTCGCGCTTGTCCCGGCCACGTCCGCCGCGATCACCCTTGCGCCCTCTATCGAAACCCATGAACGTCTAAACTCTCATTCGCCCGCAAAACCCCTGTACCGGCGCGCTTGGGCCATTGCCGCAGCCGGTCGTACACGCGAAATCGCTCACGCACGGTTCACGCTCGTACAGGAAAATGGGCGCCGGCTCCAGTGATTGAATCGCGCACAGGGGTGGAATGGCGGGCGCGACCGACTAAAGCTGCGCGAAGACCACGACAAAGGGATGATGATGGCGGTCCATTTCCACGAAGACGATCTGCCGGCCGAGGTCATTTTCGCCGACGGCCCGATCGCCGTCGATACCGAAGCGATGGGCCTGATCGCGGGTCGCGACCGGCTGTGCCTGGTGCAATTGTCCGACGGCAAAGGCGACGAACATCTGGTCCGGTTCAAGCGCGGCAGCGATTACTCAGCGCCCAACCTCAAAGCGTTACTGGGCGACCCGAATCGCCTCAAACTCTATCATTTCGCGCGCTTCGATATCGGCCTGATGCAGGCCTATCTGGGGATCATGGCGGTGCCGCTATATTGCACGCGTACCGCCTCGCGCCTGATCCGCACCTATACCGACCGCCACGGATTGAAGGATCTGGTGCGCGAATTGCTCGGCCAGGAAATCAGCAAGCAGCAGCAAACCAGCGACTGGGGCGCCGACGAGCTCAATGACGCGCAGCGCGAATATGCCGCAAGCGACGTGCGCTTTCTCCATGCACTCAAGAACAAGCTCGATCAGCGGCTCGCGCGCGAGGATCGCGTCGCGCTCGCCCAGGCGTGCTTCGATTTCCTTCCCACCCGCGCGCGGCTCGACCTCGCCGGCTGGCCCGAGCAGGATATTTTCGCCCATGACGGGTGAACCCGGCGATGTCTGAAGCCGCCACGCACGGCCGCGCGGTCAAACGGCGCTGGGCGGTGCCGGGCAGCGCGCACGACCGGCTGGTGCGCTGGTTCAAGATCGGCCTGCCGAGCGCGGTCGGGGTGCTGATCGTCATTCTGGCGGTGGCACCGCTCGACAAGAATGGCGACGTCAGCTTCATCCTCGACAAGAAAAAGGTCGAAAATGCGTCCGAGCGAATGCGAGTCGAAAGCGCGCGCTACACCGGCACCGACAATGACGGCCGCCAATTCACGATGGTCGCCGACAGCGCGGTCCAGCGCAGCTCGGACACGCCTTTGGTCGAACTGACCGGATTGCTGGCCGAGCTTGGGCTGGCCAACGGGCCGCTGCGGGTCGCTGCCGCGAACGGGCAATATAATATCGACACCCAGCGCGTGGTCATTGCCGGACCGGTGCAGGTCGCGGGCCCCGACGATTACCGCCTGGCGACGCGCGATGTGGTCGTCGATCTCAAGCAGAAGCGCCTCGCCAGCAGTGGCCGCGTGACCGGCCGGATGCGCCTCGGCAGCTTCGAAGCCGGGCGATTGAGCGCCGATCTCGACAAGCGCACCGTGACGCTCGATGGCGGCGCTCGCTTGAATATCGTCCAGGGCGCGGTCAGATAAGGGTCATGCGCGCAATCGGCATCTTCCTTGCATCGCTGACGATCGTCGGTAGCGCCATGCTGACCGTTGGCGCGGCCTCGCTCGCGCAGGCGCAGCAACAGCCAATGTCCGCGTTGAAGGGCCACAACAGCGATGCCCCGGTCGATGTCACCGCCGACCGCATCGAGGTTCAGGACCGCGACGACCGCGCGATCTTCGCCGGCAACGTCCATGTCAAACAGGCCGCGCTGACGCTCGATACCGCGCGGCTGATTATTGCTTACACCGGCGGCGGCGGGGTCAAGATCCGCCGCCTCGACGCGGCCGGCGGGGTCATCGTCCGCAGCCCGTCCGAAACCGGCAAGGGCGAATTCGGCATTTACGACCTCGACCGCAAGCTGATCACGATCATCGGCAATGTCGAATTGACTCGCGGCCAGAACCGCGTGTTCGGGCAGCGGCTGGTGATCGACCTCAACAGCGGGCGCGCGGTGATCGACGGCGGCCCGCCCGGGGTCAACCAAAGCGGCGGCCGGGTGACCGGGCATTTCACCGTCCCGCAGCGCGACCGGCAGTGAACGAGGCGGCCGCTTTGCTGCGCCCGGCGATCGCCCCGCGCACCGCGAGCGGTGGGCTTCAGCTGCGCTCGATCGCCAAGGCCTATGACCGGCGCGCGGTGCTCCACGACGTCTCGCTCGACGTTCAGCGCGGCGAAGTGGTCGGTCTGCTCGGTCCCAATGGCGCGGGCAAGACGACCTGTTTCTACTCGGTGATGGGGCTGGTGCAGCCCGACAGCGGACGCATTTTCCTCGACGATGCGGACATCACCGATCTGCCGATGTACCGCCGCGCGATCCTTGGCCTTGGCTATCTGCCGCAGGAAACCTCGATATTCCGCGGGCTGACGGTGGCCGAGAATATCCTCGCGGTGCTCGAAGTCACCGAGCCCAACCGGGCGGCGCGCCACGCGCGGCTCGAGCAATTGCTTGGCGAGTTCGGGCTGACGGCGCTGCGCGATGCGCCAGCGATGTCGCTGTCGGGGGGCGAACGGCGGCGCTGCGAGATTGCCCGCGCGCTTGCCGCCGAGCCCTCGATCATGCTGCTCGATGAGCCGTTCGCGGGGATCGATCCGATCTCGATCAGCGACATCCGCGACCTCGTCCGCGAATTGAAGCAGCGCGACATCGGCGTTCTGATCACCGACCATAATGTCCGCGAGACGCTCGATATCGTCGATCGCGCGTGCATCATCTACGACGGCCAGGTGCTGTTCCAGGGCACGCCCGAAGCGTTGGTCGCCGACCAGGAGGTCCGCCGCCTGTATCTCGGCGAGAGCTTCGCGCTGTAGCGGGGAATATGAAGGTGGGACTCGGGCCCTCCCTGAATATTCGTCAAAGCCAGTCGCTGGTGCTGACGCCGCAGCTCGCCCAGGCGATCAAGCTGTTGCAGCTCAGCAACCTCGAGCTCGACGCCTATCTTGCCGAGGAAGTGGCGAAGAATCCGTTGCTCGAAACGCGCTCGGAGGACGACGGCGAGGCGCCGGCAGATAGCGGCGGCGATGACGGCGACGAAGCGCCCGAGGCGCCAGGGGCGGACAATCTCATTCTCGGTCACGCCGACGATGATCGCCCGCTCGACCGCGACTGGGATAGCGAGGCGCGCGAGACCGACAGCGTCGCCGACCTTGGCGCGGGCAGCGGGGCGAGCGACGAGGCGTTCGATTTCGACCGCCTCGAATATAGCGCGGCGTCGCTCTCGGACCATTTGCTCGATCAGTTGCACGGCGTCGGCGGCGCGCTCGGCGAGCTTGCCCGGTTGATCGCCGGAAGCGTCGAGGAGACGGGATATCTGACGGTCGCGCTCGCCGACATCGCCGACGGCGCGGGCGCGGCGCTGGCACTGGCCGAGGAAGCGCTGGCGGTCGTCCAGGGGCTCGAGCCGGCGGGAGTCGCCGCGCGCTCGCTCGCCGAATGCCTTGCGCTCCAGGCCAAGGCGGCCGACCGCTACGACCCGGCGATGGCGCGGCTGATCGACAATCTCGATTTGCTCGCCAAGGGCCGCACCGCCGATTTGAAGCGCATTTGCGGGGTCGATGAAGAGGATCTGGCGGACATGATCCGCGAGCTCCGCGGCTACGACCCCAAGCCCGGGTGCCAGATCGCACGCGTGGGCGCGGAGGACGTCACCCCCGATGTGTTTGTACGCGCGACGCGGGGCGGCTATGCGGTCGAGCTCAACCAGGCGACGCTGCCGCGACTGCTGGTCAACCGCATCTATTATCAGGAGCTCAAGCGCGGGCCGTCGGACAAGAAATCGCGCGCGTGGCTGAGCGAATGCCTGGCGAGCGCGAGCTGGCTGGTCAAAGCGCTCGACCAGCGCGCGCGGACGATCGTCAAGGTGGTGAGCGAGATCGTCAAGCGCCAACAAGGCTTCTTCGACCATGGCGTCGCGGCGATGCGAACGCTCACCCTGCGCGAGGTCGCCGAAGCGATCGAGATGCACGAATCGACCGTCAGCCGGGTTACCTCGAACAAATATATGGCGTGCGACCGCGGCCTCTACGAACTCAAATTC
>JBDSTQ010000205.1:0-3396 GCA_039928195.1 Sphingomicrobium sp. | reverse complement strand
TTTACGTCCTCGGGCTCGACCTCGATGCGCGCCGCGTCGCCGACACCTGGCGGCAGGGCGCGACGGGTGAATGGGCGAGCCACAGCGCGTGGGTCTCGGGCCTTGCCTCGTGGCGCCTCGGCGATTGCGAAGCCGCGTCGCGCTCGTTTCAGACGGTCGCCGCCGCGACCCAACAGCGCGAGCTGCGCACCGGCGCCCTTTATTGGGCGGCGCGCGCCGAACAGATGTGCCGGCGCCCGCGGTCGGTCGCGCCGTTGCTCAAGGCGGCCGCCGACTCGCCCGAAAGCTTCTACGGCCTGCTCGCGCGCGAGACCCTCGGCATGGACACCAAATTACCCGCCGATTCGCTGATCGGTTTCGATCCGCCGGTCGCGCAATTGCCCAACGTCCAGCGGGCGATTGAACTGGCGCGGATCGGCGAGCCCGCGCTGGCCGAGGAAATGCTTCGGCATCAAGCGAAAATCGGCACCTCGAGCGAGCATCACGCGCTGATCGAGGTGGCGAAAAAGCTCGACCTTCCCGGCGCGCAGATGTGGCTCGCCAATTTCGGCCAGCCGGGCGCACGCGCCGACGCCGCCGACCGTTATCCCAATCCGCGCTGGGCGCCGCTCAACGGCTGGCGCGTCGATCCCGCGCTGGCGTTCGGCCATGTCGTCCAGGAATCTTTGTTCAAGCGCTCGGCGATCAGCCCCGTCGGCGCGGTCGGCCTGATGCAGGTCCGCCCCGGCACCGCGCAGGACATCGCCCGCGCCGCGAACATCCCTTATTCGCGCGCCGCGCTGACCGACCCGCGCATGAACCTCGAAATGGGCCAGAGCTTTATCGAGATGATGCGCCGTTCCTCGTCGACCGCGGGCCAGCTGCCGCGAGTGATCGCGTCCTACAATGCGGGGCCGCTCCCGGTCGCGCGCTGGGCGTCGATCAATGACAAGGGCGATCCCTTGCTGTGGGTCGAATCGATCCCGTATTGGGAAACGCGCTATTATGTCCCCTCGGTGCTGCGCAACATGTGGGTCTATCAGGGTCTAAACAAGCAGGATGCGCCGACCCTTAAGTCGATGGCCGAGCATCGCTGGCCGACCTTCCCGACGGGGATCACCGCGCTTCGGCACTGAGTTATGTTCTTGATTTGTTCACGCGGTGGCCTAGGCTTTCGCAATGCCCGTCGAGTCGAGCCATGGCCGCGGGGCGACCCGCAACCGCGTCCCTACCCGCTTCAACCTCAAGGAGCGTGTGGTCGAGGGCGAATGGCTTGATCAAGTCGAGGCGCTTGATGGCGTCACCCCGCGCCGCACCACCGTCACGATCGAGCATCCACGCACGATCCTGACGCGCAACACTTCGCCCGACATCGGCTTCGACCGTTCGGTCAATGCGTTTCGCGGGTGCGAGCATGGCTGCATCTATTGCTTCGCGCGGCCGAGCCACGCGTTTCACGATCTGTCGCCCGGCATCGATTTCGAATCGCGGCTGTTCGTCAAGCCGCAGGCGGCGCAATTGCTCCACGCGGCGCTGTCGCGCCCGGGCTACGAATGCCGCCCGATCGCGATGGGCACCAACACCGATCCCTATCAGCCGATCGAGGAGCGCTGGCGCATCACGCGATCGCTGATCGAATTGCTGGTCGAGACGCGGCACCCGTTCACGATCACGACCAAGTCCGACCGTGTCTTGCGCGATCTCGACTTGCTAAAGCAGGCGGCCGATCTGCGCCTCGCGTCGGTGGCGATGTCGATCACTTCGCTCGACCCCAAGATCGCGCGCACGCTCGAGCCGCGCGCGGCCCAGCCCAAAAAGCGCCTCGCCGCGCTCAAGGCACTCAACGCTGCCGGCGTGCCGTGCCATGTCGCGATCGCCCCGGTGATCCCGCAAATCACCGATCACGAGCTCGAACACATCGTGCAGGCCGCGACCGAGGCTGGCGCGGCCGGCGGATTCTATCTGCCGGTGCGCCTGCCGCATGAGGTCGCGCCGCTATTCCGCGCGTGGCTCGACACTCATTTCCCCGACCGCGCGGCGAAGGTCATGGCGACCATCCAGTCGTTGCGCGGCGGACGCGACAACGACCCCGCTTTTTTCAGTCGGATGCGCGGGCAAGGGCCGTGGGCCGACTTGATCCGCACGCGCTTCGAGCTGGCGGCGAGGAAATACGGTCTGCGTCAGTCGAAATTCCTGCTCCGCACCGACCTGTTCGAGCCGCCTCAAGGCGCGCAGATGCGCCTGTTGTGATCGCTCGTGACTTCGCGGCTGCCCGTCCCTAGGCGTCGGCGAATGAATCGTATCCTCTTGTCCGCAGGCTTATTGCTGTCCGCCGCTCCCGCGCTCGCCCAGCAACCGCCTGCCCCGGCCTCGCCTGTTCCCGCGCAAGTCGCCGCACTGCGCGATGCCGCGCTCGGCGACGACATCGCCTGGGACATCGTCGAGGGCCTGACCACCGAAGTCGGGCCGCGGCTCGCCGGCAGCCCGGCCGAAGCCCGCGCGCGCGATTGGGCGGTCGCCAAGTTGCGCGCGCTTGGCTTCGCCAATGTTCGGGTCGAAAGTTTCGACGTGCCCTATTGGGTGCGTGGCGAGGAAAAAGCTTGGATTACGGCGCCCTTCCCGCAGCCGCTGGTGCTGACCGCGCTCGGCAATAGTGGCGCGACGCCCGCCGCCGGGATCGAGGCGGCAGTGATCGCGTTCGACAGCGTCGATGCACTCAGCGCTGCGCCCGATAGCGCGGTGCGCGGTAAAATCGTGTTCATCGACCATGCGATGCCGCGCACCCAGGACGGTTCGGGCTATGGCGCGTTCGGCCGCGCCCGCCGCGAAGGCCCGACCATCGCCAGCCGCAAGGGCGCGGCGGCAATCGTCGTGCGCTCGATCGGCACCGATTCGCACCGCAATCCGCATACCGGCGTGCAGAGCTTTGCCGACGGCGTCGCGCCGATCCCCGCGGCGGCGCTCAGCAATCCCGACGCCGACCAGATGGTGCGCGTGTTCAAGCGCGGCCTGCCGGTGCGGATGCGCCTGCTCCTCACCCCGCGCCAGATGGGGCGCACGCCATCGGGCAATGTCATCGCCGAAGTCCCCGGGCGCGACCCGCGCGCGCCGGTCGTGCTGGTCGGCGGCCATTTCGACAGCTGGGACCTTGGCACCGGCGCGATCGACGACGGCGCCGGCCTCGCCATCACCACCGCCGCCGCCAAGCGCATCATGGATTCCGGCCAGCCGCTGCGAACGATCCGCGTGGTGTGGTTCGGATCCGAGGAGACCGGCCTGTTCGGCGGGTTCGATTATCAAAAGCGCCACGGCACCGAGCCGCACTGGGCCGTCGCCGAGAGCGATTTCGGTTCCGACCGCATCTGGAAAGTGAATTCGAAGCTGGGTCCGGCGCGCGAAGCCGAGGCCAAAGCCCTT